>JAENXM010000058.1 GCA_016649525.1 Actinomycetota bacterium | reverse complement strand
GCGGCTCGTCCTCGACCAGGTCGAGAATCCGAAGCTCGTAGCCTGTGATACCATGAATTTCTGGATAGAGCGCAAGAGAAAAGAGCTTCTGGACACGATCAGTAGAGTCGACGTCATGGTGATGAACGACGCGGAGTGCCGGGAGCTCGCGGGCGAACCGAACCTCATAAAAGCGTCCCGGGAGGCTCTCAAAATGGGCCCTGACACAATCATCGTGAAGAAGGGGGAGCACGGCGCGCTCATGTTCAAGGGAGACTCGATCTTCAGCGCTCCGGCTTTCCCCTGCGAGTCGGTGTACGACCCGACCGGCGCCGGCGACGCATTCGCCGGCGGCTTCATGGGCCACCTTGCGAAAACTGGAGATACTTCCGACGACAACATACGCCGTGCCGTGATCTACGGGACGGTCATGGCCTCCTTCTGCGTCGAGCAGTTCAGCGTCGACGGGATGGCGGACCTTACGGGCGACGACATAGAGACGAGGTTCCGGCAGCTCAAGGAAGTCTCCCACTTCGAGACATAGAATAGAGGCGAGAGCGCTTGTTGCCTTCCTCCGGACTGAAAATCGGCCGCATATTCGGCATCGACATCGTCATAAACATGTCGTGGATATTGATTTTAATCCTCATCAGCGTCTCCTTCGGCTCGGTCTTTTACAATACAGCTGGTTTCCCGCAGGGCATCTGGCCCTGGGTTGTGGGTGTCGTCACCGGGATACTGTTCTTCGCCGGGCTTCTGCTCCACGAGCTATCTCACAGCTACGTAGCGAAGCGCAGGGGAATAGACATCAACCGCATAACTCTCTGGCTGTTCGGCGGTGTAGCCGAGATGAGCGACGAGGCGGAAAAACCGTGGGATGAGTTCTGCATGGCGATAGCGGGTCCCCTGGCCACGTTCATCCTGGGAGGGATCTTTGGCCTCCTCTACCTGCTGCTTAGCCAGTGGAACGTCTCTATAGTGGTGGTCGCCCCGCTGGGATCGCTTTCCTTCTGGAACCTGGTGATAGGCGTATTCAACCTGCTCCCGGCATACCCTCTCGACGGGGGACGTGTGCTTCGTTCCATCCTGTGGCATAGAACGGGTGACCTGCGCAAATCCACAAGGGTAGCGAGCCTTTCCGGCCAGGCGGTCGCCTTGCTATTAGCCGGGATAGGTGTATTCTTCTTCATAACGGGACCGTACTATTACGGTATCTGGCCCCTCATTCTCGCCTTCTTCATCTACCAGCTGGCGCAGTCGGGCTACCAGCAGACACTACTGCGCATCGCCGCGTCAGACACCAGGGTGCGCGACATAATGTACACGAACGTGCCGCTGATCGACGCCAGCACTCCGCTGACCATGCTTCGCTACAATTATTTCACGGCGTACAGCCTGCCCGCTTTCCCGGTAGTCGACGGCGGGCGAGTGATCGGAATAGTAGGCCGCGATGACCTTTACCACGTTTCTGCCGCTGAGTGGGACGTTTTAGACGCCGGCCGGGTGGCGAGGCCGCTTTCACCCTCGCAAGCGGTTGACCCGGATACGACGCTGGACAAGGTATTGAAGAGGGTTCTCGGGGGTGACGAGTTCATGCTGGTGGTCGAGGGGCAGAATATCCTTGGTCTCCTGACCAAGGAGGAACTGATGCGGTACGTCGAGACGAAGATGAAAATACTGCAACAGAAATAGGAGCTGGCGCATCTTCCATGGAAATCGTGGTGAAAGTAGCAACGATACTGGCGGGCAAAGCAGTACCCCCGCTTCCATCGACCGAGCTCGACCTCGACATCGCCGACGGCACCGATGTGGATGCCCTCATAGCAGAGCTCGGCCTGCCCGGGGTTCTTGTGGGCTCGGTGACCGTCAACAAACGGAGAAGCAGCCGGGACCACGTACTGGAAGACGGTGACAAAGTGGCAATCATACCGGCGATCTCGGGGGGATGATATGAGACAGGGCATCATAGAGGCAATGCGCGAATCCTCACACGAGGTATCAGAGGCAGGCGGCGTCTACCGCTGCTTGTCGCTCGAAATCCAGAAGGAACTGGCGAGCCGCTCGGACCTGACGCCGAGAGAGGTGTCGATACTCGCGCTCGATAACGGCTTCATCCCTCTAAAGTACCTCAAGAACATCGGCACCATCGGTACAGACGGGCAGGCGGCACTCCTCAGGTCGAAGGTACTGGTCGTCGGCGCTGGGGGTATCGGAGGGAACGCGGCGGAGCTGCTCGCGCGCATGGGGGTCGGTACGATAGCAATAGTCGACCCGGATGTCTTCGAGGAGTCAAACCTCAATCGCCAGGACTTCGCGACAGAGGCATCCCTCGGCCTCTCCAAGGTTGAAGTCGTTTCGGAAAGCCTGGAGGCGATAAACTGCGACGTGACGGTAGAGGCGCACATGCTGGAAGCGGAAGGCGCTAACCTGGCGGGCCTGATCGAAGGCGCCTACGCGGTCATCGACGCCCTCGACAGCATCGACGACCGGCTCCTCCTCCAGAAGGCGTGCAGAGATGGCAACGTCGTGATGATACACGGCGCCATCGCCGGTAGCTTCATCCAGGCTATGACGATATTCCCCGGAGACCCTGGCCTCGAGAGCCTGTCGGCCCCGGGCGGAGGAAAAGAAAAGTCCCGCGGAATCGAAACCGAGACGGGCAACCCGGCAACCTCTCCCGCGCTCGCCGCCGCCATTCAGGTCCAGGAGGCTATCAAGGTCATAACGGGCCGCGGCACGGCACTTAAGAGGCGTATGCTTTACCTCGACCTGGACGACTGGACATTCGAGTTCATAGAACTCTGAACCCCCTGCCTGAACCCACCCTTTTAGTCCGGGCTCTAAGCCCGGAGCCTTCCTCCCGGCCTGAGAGGCCGGGCTAAAGTACCGGTAAGGGTACAGGCTAATAGCGCAGCGAGCGAAGCAGCAGCCACTAGGACGACAACCCACCAGGCCCCGGGGGAATCCAGCGCCCCCACGGCGAAGAGCAAAGTCAATGCGCTGACACCGGCTATCATCCTCATGGCCTGGATGTTAGCAGGCCCCTGTGACACAAAAATGGGGTCAGGCACTCTTTTGCATCCCGGCCTGAGAGGCCGGGCTAAAGAGTATGATGCAAAAAAGTGCCTGACCCCATTTTCGCATTTTGCTGACATTTGACACCAGGCAAAAAGCTGCTATACTGATTTAGCTTGTATTGCTGTACTCTCCGGGACGATCCGACCATCATGAAGCTCAACAACTGGCTACGAACACGACCGGGGCTCAACACCGCGCTCGGGATAGCCTTCGCTACAATCGCAGGCCTCCTGTTGCTCGGGTACCTTTCAACCCTGCTCAGGGCGAAGGGGGGCGGGCCGCTCCTGGATGTCCCGACAGCGCGCCGCGACATCGAGATCGGCGAACTCATTCGCGGTGACATGATCGGCTTCAAGAAGATACCGGACGGATACCTGGTCCCCGGGACCATAAAGAACCCCGTTCACATCAAAGGCGGCAGGGCGCTCAGATTCATCGGGAAGGGAGAACCTTTCACCCGATCCTCTATCTACGGGCGGAACACAGGCTCGGCGCTCGCCTCCAGGATTCCCGAGAACATGCGGGCATATTCGCTACAGCCCGGGCGCTCCGCGGCAGGCCACGAACTCCGCCCCGGAGACCGGGTGGACGTCCTTGCCACATCCGGCGACCCGCCGCGGACAAGGACGATCCTTCGCGACAGGGTTATTCTCAGCGCGGGCGCAAGCAGCCCCTCGGACGGAGCACAGGAAACGCAGGGCGCCGAACGCATAACCGTCCTTGTCTCGCCCGCGGAAGTGGAGACGCTTGCTCAGGCTGAGTGCGAAGGGGAGATATCGATATCGCTTTGCCCGCCCGCTCCTCCCGCGGGCGGTGGTAAATAAAAACTCGCAGGGGTCCTACGTGAAAGACTTTACCGGTTTTCCCAGGTTGTCGAGCTGTAGCGCGGGCTTTACGGTCCTTCCGTATATGGAGATTATGTTCGGCGTGACGAAGTCGGGTCCCAGCACGACGACCAATGGGGAGTTGTACTGTATCGCGACCTGATCGTTCTGCACCTCGACCGCGTCCGCTAACTCGGGCACGGACTTCTTGAGATTCTCGCAGGCTTTCTTTGCCTCTCCTCGGTAGTAGACCGTCGTCTGCGTGTGGACCTGTTTCGAAAGGCCACCCTCGGATACCTTCTCGTGCCCGAGAAGCCTCAACTCCTCCGCAACCACCGGTACCGCCCAGGTGCTCTTCTTTGCACCGCCCACCACGGTAATGACGTCCGCGTCCGGACCGTACAGCTCCTCCACCCTGCTCTGACTCCCCGCCTCAAATCGCTGAAGGTCCGCCATCATGTCCGGGGAGACCTGTGTATCGGCCTCGACCTCACTGATGAGCTGCGCAACCGCCGGCTCGTTCACGACATAATAGCTGACCCCGCCGATGTTCTTCGGGGTGCCCGGGATGGTGACGAACTGCACGTCTTCAATCTTGAAGCCTCTCGCTTCCTCCGCGAGCGTCAACAGATCGCCCCCTGAGTAATCCATCTGGCAGTACTTCGAGACGATGTCGATCATCTGCTTGGCCTTCCAGACGTTTCGCATCTTATAGGCTTTATCTATGAGCGCCTTCAAGAACGCCTGCTGGGCCTTTATCCTGTCGAGGTCCCCGCCAGGCAGCTTTCTGCTCCTGACCAGCACGAGTGCCTGCCAGCCATCAAGCAGCAGGTCTCCCGCGGGAAGGTATCCAGCATGCGGGTCGTTTATCGGCTTGTTCAGGTGTATGGGCACCCCGCCGATCGTGTCTATGATCTGCTTGAATCCCTCGAAGTTCATGCTGGCGTAGTGGTTCACATCGATACCCAGAAGCTGCTTTACAGTGTCTATGGCGGCAGAGGGCCCCCCAAGGGAGTGCGCCGCGTTCACCTTGTTTGTTCCGTGACCGGGAATCATGACGCGTGTATCACGGGGTATCGATATGACCACGGCCTTCTTGTCCCGCTCCTGGAAACAGACCAGCATCATGACGTCGCTGCGGGCCCATCCTGTTTCCCTCTTATTGCTGCCAAGGTCGCTGCCGAGCACGAGCGTGTTTACGCTCTTGCTCGGGTCCTCGGATATGGGGTTGAGGGACTTTGCGACCTCCTGCTTTTCCTTGCCCTTGGGCTGCCACTGCCCCTGCTTGATGGCAAGATAGATCTTCGCGCCCAGCTTCCCGATCGGCTTCGCGTAGTAACCAAAGAGACCCCCGATGACAAGACCTATCAGTAAGAAGAGGACCAACCACCTCTTATTCGTCGGCCCCTTGCGCTTGGGAGGCTTGGTCCGCGCCCTCAGGTCCTTACGCCGACTCCGCGCTTCCCAGTATGAGATTTTCTTTCCAGAATGCTTTCCCATCTATCCTTCCAGAACTTCGACTGTCTTATATAATACGACGCACAGCCGTCGTTTCTTCCCCCGAGACATCAATCCAGATTTTACAATAAAGGGTTCGAGCATGTAATGGATGATGCGCATACCAGGAATTCATACAGGTCATCTTCCACTCAACATACAACGGGTATCTCCGTTTTGAGAAACTCTTTCAGCAACCTTGGACACAACTTTATAAGACGACATCGGCGTATAATTTGTTCATCATGTCTTCAATCGATTTTTTCACCAAAAAACACAAAAGCATAAATAATCATCAATATTTATAGGTTAAATACAAAAATTTCTATAAAAAATTTAGATGTAAAAATCAACAATAGGAACTCTAATATATCCTTTTAACAAGCCATTTTCCGGAAATGGGCGGGTCCGGCAACCGGTTTTTTCCTTAATAATTTCTTCTCCAGCCTATTGCTTAGCCTTATTTGGTATGTTACGATGCGCTCGACATCAATATATAGTAGCAATCCTGGCACTGAGGGGTTGAATTTGGAAATACTGCTACTAGCTTTGTTGGTGATCGGGGCCGGTATCCTCATAGTGCCCCAGGTCCTCAAGCAAAGGACGTTAGACTCGCCTCTGGATACAATCACCGACTTTCACAGGGGGATGTCCGCGCTCTCACTGAGCACCAGGGACTACGAACCGCGCGTAAAGGGGCAGTACTACGTGAGAACCGACAGCCAAAACGATCCCGAGCCGTACGTACGCCGATCGAGCTACGAAGAACACGAAGAGGGGTATGACGAGGATTTCATCCCGTACCCCAGTAACAGGGCTCGTATCGAGATGGAAACGAGGCGGCAGCGCGTTATGGTGACGCTCTTGATAATCGCACTCTTCACCGGGATAATGACGCTCATCCCGAAGATACGCTGGATAATACCGATACATATCGCGGTGCTGGTCCTTCTCGCCGGCTACTTGCTTCTGGTGATACTGCTGCCTTACTACGAAAGGCGCCGCTGATCTCTGCCCTGCATCGACGTCTAGCCTAAATGCTCTTTTACCCTGAAAACGACCTGCCCGTCGCCGGCGTCAACCTCTACTCTGTCACCTTCTACAACCTCTCCGTTCAGTATCTTGAGCGCGAGCGCATCCTGGATGTCCTTTTGTATGACCCGTTTTAACGGCCTTGCCCCGTAGAGAGGATCAAAACCCTTATCCGCAAGCAGCCCCTTTGCCTCGTCTGTAAGTTCAATGGATATTCTCCTGTCGGTGAGCCGCTCTTTGAGGAGGCCAACCTGTATGTCGACGATGGCCCTGATGTCCTCCCTGGTAAGCGCATTGAAGATCAGTATCTCGTCAACACGGTTTAGGAACTCCGGACGGAACCTCTCCCTCAGCGCTTCCGTTATGCGCCTCTCCACCTGTTCGCGTTCGCGGATATCCACGGTGTCCAGCGACTGGCTGCCGATATTGGAGGTCATGATGACCACCGAGTTCTTGAAGTCGACGGTGCGCCCGTGCCCGTCGGTCAACCTGCCGTCATCCATGATCTGGAGCAGGATGTTGAACACATCCTCGTGGGCCTTCTCTATCTCGTCCAGGAGAATGACTGTGTAAGGGCGGCGCCGCACCGCCTCGGTCAGCTGCCCTCCTTCCTCGTACCCGATGTACCCGGGAGGCGCGCCTATGAGGCGCGAGACGGTATGCTTCTCCATGTACTCGCTCATGTCCAATCGGACCATCGCCCTCTCGTCATCGAACAGGAACTCGGCGAGAGCGCGCGCGAGCTCCGTCTTTCCGACTCCGGTAGGCCCGAGGAATATGAAAGAGCCTATCGGCCTGTTCGGGTCCTGCAGGCCGGCGCGGGCACGCCGGATCGCGTTGGATACAGTCTCTATAGCCTGTTCCTGTCCGACCACTCTCCGCCGCAGCCTTTCCTCCATCCGCACGAGCTTCTGGACCTCGCCCTCCATGAGGCGCGAGACCGGTATCCCGGTCCACTTTGCGACGACCTCTGCCACGTCCTCCTCGTCGACCTCCTCCTTGAGCATCTTCCGGTCCTTCTGGAGCTCGACGAGCCGCTGGTTCTCCTCCTCGAGCTGCCTCTCCGCTTCGATCAAGGTGCCGTACTTCACCTCGGCCGCCTTCTCGAGGTCGCCCTCCCGCTCGGCTTTCTGCTCCTCGTACTTGAGCTCTTCAATCCGCTCCTTCAACTCCCTTATGCGGGTGATCGCTCCCTTCTCGTTCTGCCAGTGGGCAAGCAGCTCCTCGTTCTCCTCCGAGAGGTCGGCGAGCTCCCGCTCGAGTTTCTCGAGCCTGTCCCTGCTCGCTTTGTCCTTCTCCTTCTTCAGGGCTTCGCGCTCGATCTCGAGCTGTCTTATCCTGCGCTCGACCTCGTCGACTTCCGTCGGCATGCTGTCGATCTCGATCCTGAGCCGGCTCGCCGCCTCGTCTATAAGGTCGATAGCCTTGTCGGGCAGGAACCGGTCGGAGATGTAACGGTCGGAGAGTACGGCCGCACCGACGAGGGCGGAGTCCTGGATGCGCACGCCGTGGTGTATCTCGTACCGCTCCTTGAGTCCCCTCAATATCGAGATAGTGTCCTCGACCGATGGTTCGTGGACCATGATGGGCTGGAAGCGGCGCTCGAGCGCAGCGTCCTTCTCGACGTGCTTACGGTACTCGTCCAGCGTCGTCGCGCCTATGGCATGGAGCTCCCCGCGGGCGAGCGCGGGCTTCAACATGTTCGACGCGTCAACGGCCCCCTCGGCAGCACCGGCACCGACCAGCGCATGAAGCTCGTCGATGAAAAGGATTATCTCGCCCTCGGACTTGTCGATCTCCTTGAGAACCGCCTTCAGCCTGTCCTCGAACTCGCCCCTGTACTTGGACCCGGCGACTAGCGCCCCGATGTCCAGAGCCAGGAGGCGCCTGCTCTTCAGGCCCTCCGGAACGTCCCCGTCGACGATACGCCGCGCCAGCCCCTCCACGATAGCCGTCTTGCCGACCCCCGGGTCCCCGATCAGCACAGGGTTGTTCTTCGTCCTCCTCGAGAGGACCTGGATGACCCTCCGTATCTCGTCGTCCCTTCCGATCACAGGATCCAGCTTTCCCCTGCGCGCTTCAGAGGTAAGGTTCCGGGTGAACCTGTCGAGAGCCTGGTATTTCTCCTCGGGGCTCTGGTCCGTGACACGCTGGGCTCCCCTTATGTCGGCGAGAGCGCGCAGGACGTCGTCGCTGTTGACGCCGAACTCGGAAAGGACCTGCGAGCCGGGGCCGCCCACGTCCAGTATCGCCATCAGCAGGTGCTCGGTGCTCACGTACTCGTCCTTGAGTCCCTGCGCGATATCCCAGGCCGTGTCCAGCGCCCTGTCGAGGCGCGGCGACGCATACTGCCGCTCCGCTCCCTCGACCTTCGGCCTCTTCTCGAGTTCCTCGCGCACCCTTTCCTCGAGCGCTTCAGGCCTCACTCCCATCTTCTGCAGGAGCGGCGCCACCACGCCTTCCCGCTGGCTCACCAGCGCGTACAGCAGGTGCTCGACGTCCACCTCCTGGTGGCTCATGCCCTGCGCCATACTCTGCGCCTGGGCCATGGCCTGCTGTGCCTTCACCGTCAGCCTGTCCGGATCGATCATCTCCGTCCTCCCGCACCGTATAACGAGCGCCCGAATCTTCCGTTTTTAACCGCAAAGTGATAATAGCAGTCCGCCTTCGCTTAATAAACACACCGGGTGGTGGCGAAGCGCGGGTGCAGCTGTTGCACTACAATATTCACGCAAACATCCGAGAAATAACCTGGAGTACACATGGGTGACGACGACAGGTCTGAAGGAGGCCTTCTAAGCCAGGTCGGCGACGTAAAGGCGGAATTCGGAAGCCTTGTCAAAGACAAGAACTTCATGAAGCTGTTCTGGGGCCAGCTGGTCTCAAGCATGGGTGACTGGGTCACCACGCTGGCGTTGATGTCTCTCGTCTTTAATCAGCTTGCCAAGGGCTCGTCGCTGGCGGTCGGGGGGATGCTCGCGTTCCGGATCGTGCCGGCGCTGTTCAGCGGGCCGGTAGCCGCTGTGATCAGCGACCGCGTGGACCGCCGCAGGCTGATGATAGGGTGCGACATCGCGCGCGGCTTCATCATACTCGCGGCGCCGTTCACCACGCGCCTCTGGCAGGTCTATGTCCTGCTGTTCTTCCTTGAGGCGTTATCAGTATTATGG
>JAENXM010000326.1 GCA_016649525.1 Actinomycetota bacterium | reverse complement strand
GTTTACCAGACTTGTCGGGGCGTCAACCATTGAGACTCTCGGAAGGCCAGAAGCAGCTTGTCGCCATCGCCGGTGCCCTGGCGATGGAGCCCGCATTCCTCGTAAGCGACGAATCGACCTCGATGCTCGATACTATAGCGCGCCAGCGGATCCTGGAACTCTTCCTCTCGCTCAAGGAGAAGGGAATGGGAATCATCCACGTCACTCACTTCCTCGAAGAGGCTGCGATGGCCGACCGGGTGATCGTCCTCGACAACGGTCGCGTGAGGGCGGAAGGTGCCCCCGCCGATATACTCTACGACCCGGTGAGCGTCCGTGACATGGGCCTCGATCCTTTGCCCGTGACCGCCGTTGCCAGAGAGATGTCCGCCATCGGCCACCCGCCGGACCGGCCGGTCCTTACAGTGGAGGAGTTGCTCTCTTGCATCCACGCCTGACGCTGGAGAACGTGTCGTACTCATATCCGCTTCCCGGCCGGAAAGAAGCCGCCGCTATATCAGATATCAGCCTGCGGGTGGAACCGGCGGAGATACTGTGCATAGGTGGAGCCAACGGGAGCGGGAAATCGACGCTCGCCCAGGTCTGCGCCGGACTGCTCGTTCCCTCGTCCGGTTCAGTACATTACCGGGACAAGAAAGTCGAAAGCCACAAAGACCTCCTGGAGCTAAGGAGGAAGGTGGGGCTCCTCTTCCAATCACCGGAGGACCAGCTCTTCGCCGATACCGTCGAGAGGGATATCTCCTTCGGCCCCCGCAACCTCGGCCTGAGGGGAGCCGACCTTGAAGCCAGGGTATGGCAGGCCGCGGCGTCCTTTGACATCTCTCTGGAAGAACTGGGCGGGAGATCGCCTTTCTCGCTCTCGGGCGGGGAGAAGAGGCGCGTGGCGCTCGCGGGAGTAATCGCCCTCGAGCCAGAGGTGCTTGTACTGGACGAACCGTTCATCAGCATGGACTTCGACTCGAGGCAGCACATGCAGACACTGCTGGGCCGCCTCAGGGACGACAGTGGAACATCGATAATCATGATCACCCATGAACTCTCGGGCGCCTGGTCGCTGGCCGACAGGTACGCGGTACTGGCCGGCGGTAGACTCATATACCAGCAAAGCCGCGCAGAACTCATCTCCAGCGAGCCCGACCTCATCGAGCTCGGGCTCAGACTGCCCCAGTGGGGTGTACTCGCAAACAGATTGGAGAAGATGGGCATTGTCGTAGAAGACCCGGCTGACCCCCAAGCGCTTGCCAGGGCAATATGTTCCATCAGGGAGGCCGCCGATGGTAGGTAAAGACATCACCATCGGGCAGTACCTCGCCAGGGAGACGGCGCTTCACCACCTCGACCCGCGCTTGAAGGTTTTAGCAGTCCTGTCGGGGGCGGTGGTCGTCTTCCTGTACGGCTCCGGCTGGGGGCTCCTCGCGTTCGCCGGCATGCTCGTGCTGGTGCTCGTCCTGGCGCGCATGCCGCTCTGGCCTTTGGTCAAATCGATAAAGACCGTATGGGTGATCGTACTGATCACGGCACTTCTGCAGTTCTTCCTCACCCCCGGAAAGGTAATGTTCAGCTGGGGATTCCTCACTGTGACCGACACGGGCCTATATAACGGATTGATATTCTCGTCGCGAGTCATACTCCTGGTGCTCCTGCTCGCGGCGCTCGTCATGACCACCCCTCCGCTCGCGCTCGCCGACGCTCTCGGCTCGCTCCTCTCTCCCCTGCGCCGCCTGAAGGTGCCGGTCGGCCACGTTACGACCGTGATGAGCATCACCCTCATGTTCATACCGAATATCCTCGAGGTAGGCAGGAAGGTGATGCGGGCGCAGATGGCGAGGGGAGCGGACTTTGAATCATGGAACGTCTTCCGGCGGGTGAAGGATATCGTTCCAGTGCTGGTACCGCTGTTCGTGAAGGTGTTCCACGACGCCGAGGAGCTCGCGCTAGCGATGGACGCGCGGGCTTATCCCGAAAGCGGC
>JAENXM010000089.1 GCA_016649525.1 Actinomycetota bacterium | reverse complement strand
GGGCTCTACGTCGTGACATCGTGTCACGAGGGCGGGGCGAACGGTCAGATAGCCAACACCGTCATACAGGTGACGGCCGAGCCGCCGCGTATCGCGGTAGCCATAAACAAGGACAACTACACCCACGAGTTCATCTCCAACAGCGGTGTCTTTGCGGTGTCGGTGCTTTCAGTCACGACCCCGATGCCGTTCATCGGGAGGTTCGGCTTCAGGACGGGTACAGAGTTAGACAAGCTCTCCGGCGTCGAGCATGAGGAGGGGATGACCGGCTGCCCGGTCGTTACCGAGAACGCGGTCTCGGTCTTCGAGGGGCGGGTCAGGGACAAGGTCGACGCCGGGACGCACACCGTCTTTATCGCGGACGTGGTGAGCGGCAGGGTCATAAGCGAAGGGAAGCCACTGACCTACGCGGAGTACCACGCGATGAAGGGCAGGGCCCCCAAGAACGCGCCGACGTACAGGGGCCCCGAGGTTGAAGAGAAGAAGAAGGTGAAAGGGGAAGGCAAGATGAAGAGGTACGTTTGCGGCGTATGTGGATACGTATATGATCCCGAAGAGGGAGACCCCGATAACGGGGTACCCGCCGGGACAACGTTCGAGGAACTACCGGACGACTGGGTCTGTCCCGTGTGCGGAGCGACCAAGGACGAGTTCTCGCCCGAGTAGTAGTCGAGAAGCCAGCACATACTCCGCCTCTCAAGCCGTATGGATCCTATAACTGTTGACATTCCTGTAATATCTGGTAATCTGGTACTAGAATACATTATTATCAAGGAGCGCCGTGTCGGACGTGATTAAGTTCTCGGAAGCCTCATCGCTTGGGATGCACGCAATGGTCCTGCTTTCGAGTGAACAGGGAAAAGTGTTTTCTACAAGGGAGATAGCTTCCAGGCTGGATGTGTCGGAGGCCCACCTATCGAAAGTGTTGCAGCGCCTTACCAGGGCTGGGCTTGTAAGGCCGGTAAGGGGTCCCAAGGGAGGTTTCGTAATTGCAGAGAGTAACGGTGATCCAACACTGCTGAAGGTCTATGAGGCTATAGACGGGCCGCTGGCGGAGAGCAAGTGCCTGCTGGGGAGCCCGGTCTGCAGTCGCAGCGGATGCATCCTGGGTGACCTCCTGGAGAGTGCGAACAAGGAGGTCAGGGAATACCTTTCAGGGACGAGGCTCTCTGAACTGGCTTATATCTACGGGGGGAAGAAAGATGGCGGTTAGGAATGTGGTAAGTATCGACGAGGAGAAGTGCGACGGCTGCGGTGAGTGCGTGACGGCCTGTGCCGAGGGGGCGATCCAGGTTATCGACGGGAAGGCCCGGCTCATCAGCGAGACCTACTGCGACGGGCTGGGCGCGTGTCTCGGTGAGTGCCCGCAGGATGCGATTACGATAGAGAAGCGCGATGTGGAGGAGTTCGACGAGGAAGCCGTCCGCCGGCACCTGGAGGAAGACAGGAATGCCGCCCCCACCGGGGTTGTCGAGTGCGGGTGCCCGGGGTCAGCTCCGCAGGTCATCGAGCGGTGCGAGCTGCAGGATAAGAAGGGGGAGCCCGGCGAGGCGTCGGAGGTCGAGTCCCGCCTGGTGAACTGGCCGGTGCAGATACAGCTGCTTCCCGCGAAAGCTCCTTACTTCGACGGCGCGAACCTGCTCATCGCCGCCGACTGCGTCCCGTTCGCCTACGCCGACTTTCACCGCAAGCTTCTTGAGGGAAAGACACTCCTCATCGGGTGCCCCAAGCTCGACAGCGCGGACTTCTACCGCAAGAAGCTTGCGCAGATCTTCATCCAGAACGACATCAAGTCGATCGACGTCGTCTACATGGAGGTCCCCTGCTGCTTCGGGCTCGTCCACCTGGTGCACGAGTCGCTGAAGGAATCCGGAAAGGATATCCCCCTCACGCTGACAAAGGTGGGGATCCGGGGAGAGGTACTGGAGACGATAAAAGCGGAGCAGGGGGGTGACCTCTGATGGCCGATACTATCTGCCCGGGCCAGAACACCCTGTTCTGGAAGCCGGAGGATATCTTCGAGACCCCGTGCCCGGTCTGCGACTACCCGGTCGAGTTCTTCAAGGATGACGTGTCTCGCAAGTGTTCCAAGTGCGGGTTCAGGTTCCCGAACCCCCGGCTCGACCTGGGCTGCATGGAGTGGTGCCCGTACGCCGATAAATGCGCCGCCGCGATAGGCGAGGGGCGCCCGCCCGGGATACCGTCAGAGGAGGCAGGCGAATGATAAACGCCATCGACTACAACAAAGCGCAGGAAGCAGAGACACCACACGGTGTAAGCGTCAAGAAGCTGCTCGACAGCGAGCACGCGCAGGTGATTGAGATCAATCTCAAACCGGGAGAAGGGCTCAAGAAGCACATCACTCCCGTTGATGTCTTCTTCTACATCCTCGAGGGGACCGGATTCGTCGAGATAGGAGACGAGCGGGCGGAGGTCTCGCGCGATATGCTGGTAGAGAGCCCCAAGGGGATCCCGCACCGCCTCGCGAACGAGAGCGACGCGGATTTCAGGTTCCTGGTGGTCAAGACTCCGAAGCCCACCACCGCTACCCGCCTGCTCTAAGTGACGCTGCGCCCACCGGGTCACCGTTGCCCCCGCCCGGCACGTTACTTATAATGTGATACAGCCGCAGCGGTGAGATTTCATCGATAATCCCCGGTAGCTCAATCGGTAGAGTAGGCGGCTGTTAACCGCTTGGTTGCAGGTTCGAATCCTGCCCGGGGAGCCAGACGAGCATACGCCTCCAGGGCTCGAACCCTGGAGGGTTTTAATACTGTGGGGGGAAAGTCCCCCCACAATCCATCCTATACCGTCAGTGCCCGAGCCTAGCGAGGCTTGAGCCTGAGCGTACTCTCCCGGTTATCGAGTATCTTGTCCCTCGAATAGGGTAACGGGAAGTACTCCACCCTGTCCCATACCGGGAAGTGGTCCTTGTAGTGCCTGCTGAGCCTGTGCCCCGACTGTCCCATGTCGAGCACGATGCGCGAGTTGTCGAGGTCAGCGAAATCCAGCACCATCCTGAGGACCGGCCCCGCGTATGCCGAGTGGTCGTCAGGCCTGGGCAGCATGGCCATGTCGCCCGAGCCGCCCAGGGCCCCCCTGGAGTGCACCTGGGTGATGCTGTCGCTCGCCGGAGTGGAGGGACGCACAGTGCTCCCGTCGCCGTCTATCGGGACCGGACCGATGTTGAATATCCTGCTCAACGGCCAGAAGAGGCCGAGCGGGTACTTGAACGTGAGGTGGTGGACCTTCCCCCACTTCCACTCAGACTGCTCCCCAGTACCGAAGACAGCCTCAAGCTCTTTTACGCCCTCCTCGAGCGAGTCGAGGAGGACCTCATCGAAGGACCCGCGCCCGGCCGGGAGCCAGAACTCGTCGCCGGTGTCGAGTATGTTCTCCACCGCGAGATCGACGGTGGTCCAGTTGGTCACATACTCGTTGAAGAGCGAGCTACCCATACGGTGCCTCAAGACCATCTCCCGCAGGTGCTTCCAGGAGTAGAAGTATATGGTCATCGCGACAGATTCTTTGCCCGCGCAGGAGTCCCATCCCTTGAGGCGCTCCAGTGCGCTCGCCGCTGCGGGTGACAGCTCGCGGGCGGAACTGGAGCCGCTTCCGGGGGCGACAGCAGCGGACGCCGCCGAGATTACCATCCGCGCGAAGTGCCTTCCCGGGTAGGTAAGGATGTCCCCATGGATATCGCCCATGTCCCCGGGGGAATGCTTTCCCTTCGACCGTATCAGCTCGGTGATCCTCGCGTTGCGGTACGGAGCGTTCCATTCCCTTGATATGAGCTCCGGGTAGCCCTCACTCGTCGCCTTGGAGTTGGCCGTGGCTATGAAACCTTCCTCGGGGTTGAACGCCCTCGGCATTCTCTCGAACGGAATTGGCCCTTCCCATTCGCACTCGGAGTTCCGTCCATCGCAGGGGACCGTGCCGTCGCCTTTGCGCCTTACGGGGACCTTCCCTATCGCCAGGTAACCGATGTTGCCGTCGATGTCCGCGTAGACCTGGTTCGAGCAAGGCCCGAGATAGTCCTCCATCGGGGAGGCGAACTCCTCCCACGACCTCGCCCTGCACTGCCTGAGCATAGCGCCGAAGGTGTCCGGGTTGACCTCATTGCTCATCCAACGCAGCGCGAGGCCCTTGTTGCCATTGCGCCTCATAATGGGGCCGTGCCTGGTGACGAGGATGCGCAACCGCTTCGGCTTTAAAAACCGCACCTTAACCTCTTCCTCGATTACCTCCGCCTCGAGCCACTCTCCCTCGTAGAGATAGCGGCTCGAGTCCTCCGACTCGAACGTCTCCACGTAGAGGTCGACGTTGTCGGCGTCGAGGTTGGTCGCCGCCCAGCCGCAGTAGCCGTTGTGGCCGAAGGCGACCGCAGGCAGGCCGGGGAAGCCCGCCCCCGCGACGTCGAAGCTCGGGGTCTTCAGGTGGAAGAGATACAGAAGGCCGGGGGCGTTGTGCTGCATGTGCGGGTCCGACGCGAGAATCGGCTTTCCGGTGGTCGTCCTTTTGCCGCTTATCACCCAGTTGTTGGAGCCGTATCCCGCGACCGGGCCCAGGCCATCCATCCACTCGCCCCCGCTCGTCCCGCTCTCGAAGCCCCAGTCTATCTCCTCGCCGGGCTGGAGGGTCTCTGCGGACACGCCGGGCCCGTCGGCTTTGCAGGGGGGGTTGTTGTACTCGGAAGTCTCGGGCAGTAACTGCCTGGCGCGCTCGATACCGAGGCTCCTGATGAGATTCTCGCGCATGATGTCGGATGTCCACCAGGTGTCGAGCAGCCATACCACGTACAGGAACGCCGCCATGCAGTCCACCGGTGTCCATGGGTCAGGCCTTCCTCCCAGGAACATGAACTCGAAAGGAAGGCGGAGTTTGCTCCGCGAGATGTACGTGTTGATGCCCTGACCGAAGGCGTTGAGGACCTCCAGGGACTCCGGCTTCAGGGTGTGGACGACCTTCTCGGCGGTCCGTTCGATCCCGAGAGTCCTCACGAACCGGTCCATGGCGAGGCCCTGCGCGCCGACGAGCTCCGAGAGCCTGCCCCTGGCGAGCGCGAGCATCATCTGGATCTGGACCAGGCGGTCTTGCGCCATCACGAAGCCGAGCGCCCGGAAGCCGTCAAGGTCGCTCTCGGCAAAGATGTGGGGCATGCCGGCCCTGTCGTATATGACCTCCACGGGGGAATCGAGGCAGGGCAGCCGCAGGTTTCCCGAGTTCCGGGGCTTTGACAGGTAGAGCCTCGCGGACAGGTATCCTGAAACGCCTCCGAGCGCTCCGGACAGCCCGAGGAACAAGCCTTTCTTGGGTTTTCCGTCACTGGCCAATTTTTAACCTCTTTCGTCAGGCGTGCGCGTAGAGTTCAAAGCGATAAAATGATAACACGCCGGCAGTGGCAGCCCAAACATGAAAAATGGTAAAACAATACCTGATAGCCCGTCGCTTGGTTACTACACCTTATTCGTCAGGTTTGTTTATTCCGGGTTGATGCTCGGGGGTATTTCCGATACCTTATACGAGCTGCCCTATTCCGGGGGCCGCCCGAACAGGGCGGTTTTTGATGTTGGTGATAGCAGCAAGGGGGACTTTCATGTTCAATGGAATCTTTCACATCCCGGAGCCGCAGAACGAGCCAATTCTCGGCTATGCGCCGGGCAGCAGGGAGCGGGCCGAACTTAAGGCGAAGCTCGAGGAGATGCTCTCGAACCCGGTTGAGGTACCCAGCATCATAGGTGGCCGCGAGGTCAGGAGCGGGAACCCAGTGACCATGACCGCCCCCCACAACCACGAGCAGGTGCTCGGAACCTACCACCGCGCGGGCCCCAGAGAGGCGGAGATGGCGATTGACGCCGCCAACGAGGCAAAGGTGGCCTGGAGCGAGATGGACTGGTCGTCGAGGGCGACCGTGCTCCTCAAGGCGTCAGAGCTGCTTTCCGGCAAGTACCGCCAGACGCTGAACGCGGCGACGATGCTGTGCATGAGCAAGACCTGCCACCAGGCGGAGATAGACTCGGCCTGCGAGTTGATCGACTTCTGGCGCTTCAACCCTTACTTCATGACAGAGGTCTATGACGACCAGCCGGTCTCCGCGAAGGGCGTGCTCAACTACATGGAGCACCGCCCGCTGGAGGGGTTCGTCTTCGCACTTACGCCGTTCAACTTCACTTCGATAGCCGGTAACCTTCCAACGGCGCCCGCGCTGATGGGAAACGCCGTCGTGTGGAAGCCCGCTTCCGCCGCGGTGCTGCCCGCTTACTACATCATGCGGATCCTCAAAGAGGCCGGGATGCCCGACGGGGTCATAAACATGGTACCGGGACCCGGACCCGTGGTGGCACCGCCGGTCCTGAACCACCTGGACCTCGGCGGGGTGCACTTCACCGGCTCGACGTACGTGTTCTCCACGATATGGCTCACCATCGGCTCGGATATCCGCAAGTACTACTCTTACCCGAGGATAGTGGGCGAGACCGGTGGTAAGGACTTCATCTTCGCGCACAGCTCGACCGACATCGAGGTGCTGGTCACCGGCATAGTGCGCGGCGCATACGAATATCAAGGCCAGAAGTGCTCGGCCCCCAGCCGCGTTTATATCCCTGATGATATCTGGCCGAAGGTCAAAAGCCGGCTGGTCGAGGAGATAGAGACGCTAAGGGTCGGCGACGTCTGCGACTTTCGCAACTTCATGGGCGCCGTGATCGACAGGAACGCGTTCGAATCGATCAGCGGCTATATAGAGTTCGCAAGGGGTGACCCCAACCTCGAGATACTCTGCGGCGGGAACTACGACGACAGCAAGGGGTATTACGTCCAACCCACCGTTATCGAGACCAAGGACCCCCGCTCGAAGCTGATGTGCGAGGAGATCTTCGGTCCTGTCGTGACGGTCTACGTGTATCCGGCAAAGGAATTCGAGAAGACGCTCGAGCTGTGCAACACGACGAGCCCATACGCTCTTACGGGCGCCATATTCGCCCAGGACCGGTTCGCGATTGTGACGGCCGTGAAGGCGCTGCGCGGCGCCGCGGGGAATTTCTACATCAACGACAAGCCGACCGGAGCCGTGGTGGG
>JAENXM010000010.1 GCA_016649525.1 Actinomycetota bacterium | reverse complement strand
TCTGAAGTCTCAAGAATCAAAACTCGCAAAAGCTGCCTCTGAGCAGAAGCGACTTCTCGAGAAAGTAGCCCGCATGACTGCTGATGAAGCAAAGGGCTACCTTATCCGGTCTCTGGAGGAGGAGGTCAAGATCGAGAGCGCGATGTTTATCAAGGAAGAGGAGGCAAAAGCCCGCGAAGAGGCCGAGAAGCGGGCAAGGAAGATAATATCACTGGCCATCCAGAGATGTGCGTCTGATCACGTGGCCGAGACGACCGTATCTGTTGTCCCGCTTCCCTCTGATGAGATGAAAGGAAGGATAATCGGCAGGGAGGGCCGGAACATCCGGACATTCGAGAACCTGACCGGGATAAATCTCATCATAGACGACACGCCAGAGGCGGTCATACTGTCGAGTTTCGATCCGGTTAGGCGGGAGATCGCCCGTCTGACACTCGAAAAACTGATCATGGACGGAAGGATCCAACCGGCCCGGATCGAGGAGATGTATGAGAAATCCAAGGCTGAGGTAGAGAATGAGATAAGGGAAGCCGGGGAGGAGGCGGTCTTCGGAGCGGGAGTCCATAACCTGAACAAAGAGCTCGTGAGGGCTCTCGGAAGGTTGAAGTTCAGGACTTCTTATGGACAGAACGTACTTATCCACTCACTTGAAGTGGCGCACCTGGCAGGTATCATGGCGTCCGAGATGGGGATTGACCCGAAGGTGCCCAAGAGGGCGGGACTCCTGCACGACATAGGCAAGGCCATCGACCACGAAGTGGAAGGTTCGCATGCACTGATAGGCGCCGAGCTCGCCAAGAGGCTCGGAGAAGGGAACGTTATTTTTCACGCTGTCGAGGCTCACCACGGTGAAGTCGAGGTCAGGACCATAGACGCCGTGCTGGTGCAGGCCGCCGACGCAGTGTCCGCCGCCAGGCCCGGCGCCCGCCGGGAAAACCTGGAGAGCTACGTCAAGAGACTGGAAAAACTGGAGACGCTGGCGGATTCATTCCCGGGGGTCGAGAAGGCTTACGCCATGCAGGCAGGAAGGGAGATAAGGATAATGGTCCAGGCGGACTCGGTAGACGACCTTCAGAGCGTTACACTCGCCAGGGACATAGCCAAGGAGATCGAGGAACAGCTCGACTACCCCGGACAGATAAAGATAACTGTGATACGTGAGACCCGAGTCGTGGAATATGCGAAGTAAGCCAACACGCTCGAGCAGATATGCGCATGGGAACTGACGAGCCCGGCTCCTCGGCGGAGCGTAACATCCTGGATTTCGTATCAAGCATCACGGACACCGCCCGCCTTCGCATCGAAGAAAGGCTCCCGCACGGCTTCGTACGCCTCAAGGTGGCGGAGGCTGAGAGAAGACAGGCCCAGCACGATATCCGCTCGGTAGAGGACTTAGTCAGGGAGCTTTTGCGCAACGCTCGAGACGCGGGTGCCCGCAGTGTCTTCGTGGCTTCCCAGAAGGAAAAAGGACGATACCGTAGGCTGACGGTCATCGATGACGGTAGCGGCATACCCGGTGACATGCACCAGCTCGTATTCGAACCGCGGGTCACGTCGAAGAGCGAGGATTTCGAAGAAGACCGCTACGGGGTCCACGGAAGGGGAATGGCCCTCTTCTCGATTCGTTCGCGGATAGGCGATGCACGCGTCTTCTCATCGATACCGGAGGGTGGTACCGCCATAAGCCTGACGGCGGACACCAGTAAAGTGCCAGAGCGTTCTGACCAGACGACCATACCACGGCTGCAGCGTTCAGAAAGCATAGAAGACGTCGGAGGGGGACCGCACAACGTCCCCCGGGTGCTTTTGGAGATGTCAGTGGATTCTCCTCGAATAGACTTTTTCCTCGGGTCGTTCGCCGATGTGCTGGCCACCATGCGCAACCTCTCCGCTGAAGATGAAGAAGAGAGACGAAGAACAATCTGGTCAGTCGTTGTCAACCTTGATGATGCACGGGAGCTTGCACGAGTCTCCACAGAGGTCCTTGGACTTCCAATCTCAGAGAGGAACGCATACAGGGTTATCAAGAAAGAGGTCGCGCCCCTTACGCCCGTTTACAGCCAGGCTCTGGCTGTGGCTGGTTCTTCACGGATAGAGAGACGCAAGACGCTGCCCGCTGCTGAAAGGACGCGGGTTCGCAATCCCCTGCGAAGGTTGGGAAAGGATGACCTGGAGGATATGCAGAACGAGACGAAGCGGGTAGTGGGAAGGATTCTTGAAAGATATTACATGAGAACAACAGGCCCTCCACGCGTCAGAAAAGGCCACGGAAAGATCACGATCTCCTTCTATGTTACAGAGGAAGGAGAGGACGATTGATGGCGAACAATTGTTGACCCTTTGTTCGATGTTCTAGAATGTAGTAACTATCTATAGGTTGAAAGGAATCGAGATGGCACTGAAGATATTGCAGGTAGTCGGCGCGGTTGCAGTGTTACTTCTTGTTATTTTCCTGATTCTGGTCCTCCTGCGGCTGCGTCGAACACTTGACGAGGTCAGCCATATCGTATCAGAGACCAGGCCACAGGCTTCCATGTTCCTCAAGAAAGCACAGATAACACTGGATGGCGTTAACCGAGAACTTGAGAATATCGAGGCAATAACCAAAGAGACCGAGGTGTTGGTCGAGCGGGTGGGTGACGCTTCTCGAGCCGTGGAAGGGGCGATCAAATCCCCACTGACCAAGGTAGGTCTGATAACTACCGGAGTTGCCGCGACCGGCATCGCAGTCAGAAAAAGGTTGTCGAAGGAGATTTCCGACAGGAAGTAATGTCCTCGCAGAATGGCATCGAGCCCAATTCTTACATTATCCGCACTTTTGGCTGCCAGATGAATGTACACGACTCGGAGCACATCGCTGGAGTGCTGGAGGAAGCGGGATATTCACGCGCAGCGAATGTCGGAGAAGCGGAGATCATCATATTCAATACCTGCTGCGTGAGAGAAAGCGCTGAGGACAAAGTATGGGGAAATCTCAGTGCCATTCAATCAGACGATACTTCGCGTCTGGTCGCAGTATGCGGGTGCATGGCCGAGAGCCACGGACATAAGATCATTGAAAGGTCTCCGGTTGTTGATATCGTGTTCGGGCTGGACTCGCTCAAGCGCTTACCCGAACTGATCCGCCGGAGCAGAAACGGTTCTATTTGCGATCTAGGCGACAGGGACAGGGCAAGTCTGGACGCCGTTCCCTCGATACAGGTCAGGCGGTTGCGCGCCTGGGTACCGGTGAGCTACGGGTGCGACAACCGCTGTTCGTACTGCGTGGTACCTTACGTGCGTGGGAAGGAAAGGAGCCGTTCACCGGAGGCGATACTGTCAGAAGTCGAGTCGCTTGTCGGCAGGGGGGCCGTAGAGGTGACCCTGCTGGGGCAGAACGTCAACTCGTACGGGCGTGACCTGTGCCCGCGTGCGTCGTTCGCGGAGCTCTTGCGGTCGGTCGCCTCGGTCCCGGGGATACGGAGGGTCAAGTACGAGACATCGCATCCACGGGATCTAACGGACGATATACTCACTGTGATGGCCGAGATGCCACAGGTATGCGAACACCTGCACCTTCCCGTCCAGTCCGGTTCTGACCGGGTTCTCGAGGCCATGAACCGCGGCCACGACAGGTTATTTTATATCGACAGGGTTAGAAAGGCCCGTGAGATGGTCAAGGACCTGGTTATTTCTACCGACATCATCGTAGGGTTCCCAGGAGAGACTGAAGCGGATTTCAGCGATACCCTGGACCTCGTGGATGCAGTGGGATTTGATTCTGCTTTCATGTTTATCTACTCTCGACGGGAGGGGACGCCCGCGGCAGAAATGGCGGACGAAGTCCCGGCTGAGGTCAAGTCTGAACGGTTCATGAGGTTAAGCCGGCTGCAGGACATTAAGACATCACAGTCGCTTGGCAGGCTACTCGGCCGCAGTGTTGAATTAATGGTCGAAGGCTCGGCAAGAAGGGGAGATTACGTTGTGGGTCGTACAAGGGGCAACCAGGTCGTACTTCTGCCAGCCGGAGAAGCTCACGTAGACTCGTTGGTAGTGGCCGAGGTCCAAAAAGTTGGCAGGCATGCTGCAAGAGGAGAAGTAAGGGAAGTCCTGCAAGCATGTTGCCCAGGTCGATTAAGCAAGGGGTAGATGGCAGTGGGAATATTTAAGGAGAAAAGCGCGCTGTTGATTGTAGACATGATAAACGACTTCGTTGAAGAAGAGGGAGCGCTTTCAGTCCCGGGAGCGAAAGAGATCATGTCCAGCATCGCCGGGCTTGCCGGCGAAGCCCGCGGGGCAGGAATCCCTGTCATATACATAAACGATTCACATGACCCTGATGACGAAGAGTTCAAGATCTGGTCGCCGCACGCGATTACCGGGACCGAGGGAGCAGAGGTAGCGCAAGGTCTGGAGCCCCAAAAAGGTGATCATGTTCTGACGAAGAAGCGGTTCTCGGCGTTTTTTAAGACTGAACTTGAGGATATACTGAAAGAGCTCGGGGTCGAGCACGTGGTAATCACCGGCACGGTGACGAACATATGCATATTCGCGACGGCGCTGGATGCAATCATTCGCGGGTATTCCGTTACCGTAGTCGAGGAAGGAGTAGCTGCTCTGAGCGAGGAGGACCACAGGTTCGCGCTGAAGCAGATAGAGCAGGTCTTCGGCGGAGAGGTAGTCTAGTAAGAAGGGAAGGCGGATCGTGGGTTTTCACATAGCACCAGAGGAGCATATAAAACAGGGAAAGGTCACGGATGTTTATTTCGAGCGCGTCAGGGATGCGCTTAGAAAAAAAGGCATAAACCCGCTGGTATCCATGGAGGTAAGAGCCTCCTCTCTGCCTCGAGACTGGCAATGGTCCGTCTTCGCGGGGCTCGAAGAGCTGATGGAGCTTGTGGATGGATTGCCCGTATCACTGCGGGTGCTACCCGAGGGCACGCTCTTCAAGGCTGGAGAGCCTGTTCTGTCGATGACCGGTAAATACCTGGATTTCGGTATATACGAGACCGCAATCCTCGGGCTTATCTGCCAGGCTTCCGGGATAGCGACAGGCGCCGCGCGCTGCAAGTGTGCTGCCGGCGAGAGGCTGGTGATAAGCTTCGGCGCACGCCGGATGCATCCGGCGCTCGCACCGATGATAGAACGTAACGCTTTCATAGGTGGCTGTGACGGTGTCGCGGTAATCGAGAGCGCTGAGCTCATCGGAGAGGTTCCCTCGGGTACAATGTCACATACCCTCGTACTTTGCACTCAAGACGAAAGATTAGCCTTTGAGATCTATGACGAGGCGGTCGATCCAGGCGTCAAGAGGGTTGCTCTTGTTGATACTTTCCAGGACGAGAAATTCGGTGCCCTTTACGCCGCGGAGGTCCTCGGGGAGAAGCTCTTTGCAGTCCGGCTCGACACCCCGGGTTCCCGCAGAGGTGACTTCTTGAGGATAATGAGAGAGGTCCGTTGGGAACTCGATATACGAGGCTATGATCATGTGAAGATCTTCATTTCGGGTGGGATCGACGAGAACAAGATACTGGAGTACAACAGTGTAGCGGACGCATATGGAGTGGGAACCCACATAAGCAATTCCCCTGTGGTCGATTTCTCAATGGACATCGTTGAGCTAGAAGGAAAACCCCTTGCCAAGCGAGGCAAGGAATCGGGCTTGAAACAGTTATGGGCCTGTCCGCGCTGCGGGTTTCGAGTGCAGACTCTGTATAAAGAAAGCAGCGAGACCTGCCACGAGTGCGGGGGGGCTGCAGAAGGCCTTCTCAAGGAGTCATATAAGGAAGGGCAGAGATTGACGGCCACCCCGAAGCCCAGGGACATAAGGTCGTTTGTACTCGAACAACTGGCGACTGTTGAGATCTGAGTCTTGGCGGATTATCACGCGCTCACAGGTTATGGAACCACCTGGCGTTTCATAGACGATGGCGAGCACAGCGGCGCTCTTAACATGGCAAGAGACGAGGCCATCGCGACAGGCTCCGGTCCGGGCTCACCACCTACACTGAGGGTATACAGGTTCGAACCGGCCGCAGTGAGTATCGGGCGCTTCCAACCGGTTCGCGGCTTCATAGATCTGGAGACCTGCGAGCGGCAGAACTTAGAGATCGTGCGAAGGCCGACCGGAGGTCTTGCGATCCTCCATCTGGACGATTTCACATACAGCGTCTCATTGCCGCGGCAACCGTGTGTGCCACATACTACGGACCAGTATTTTGCGCTTGTAGCCGGAGGCATACTGGAAGCTCTGCTCGAGCTCGGTATCAAGGGGCGAGTCGTATCTCATAGAGGCACAGGTGTCCGTACTTCCCCGTGGTGCTTCGATGGGGCTTTCGGGGTTGACATCGAGTGGCAGGGGATGAAGATCTGCGGCAGCGCCCAGAGGATGTTCAGAGAAGCAGTGTTACAGCACGGGTCGTTATTTCACAGCGTTCATTCCGGGTTACTCGAAGACATTGCCGTTGAGGGTCACGGGTTCACACAGGCAGCACCGCGCGGGAACGCGTTTGTATCTCTCTCCGAGGCTGCCGGAAGAGCGGTGACCTGGGAGTATGCAAGCCGGGCTTTCCTGGAAGGGTTCTCCAGATCTTTATCGATTGAGTTTGAGCACAGTAGATTGAGTAGAAGCGAAGAGCTACTCGCCGAAAGACTGTATGAGACAAAGTACACCGCGGATGACTGGCTATTCAGAGCTGTCCGATAGGGAGCCCCAATTGTTTGTGTTATCATTATGGCACGGCGACACTGCTGGAGGAGACGATGACTGACAAAGATGTGGAGAGGAACGTGCGTTCTACCACGGTAGAGGGAATCAAGACACCGACTGAGCGCCACGTCCACGGCATAGGGGAACACCACGCGGTATCCTTCGGGGAGAAATCCCAGACGACAAGAACCAAGCAAAGCCTCCTGAAGAAATTCCACCGGCGGGAGCGGGGGAGACGAGAAAAGGCAGTCGAAGGGGAGGGTGGAGGTGAGCCCGGTGAGCGAGCAGGAAGCGCCGGGGGAGAAGATACTGTCGAGTAGAATACACATAGATCTTGACCAGCTGTCGTCGAGGCACCAAAAGACGGTGCTCGGGCTTGTCAAGGAAATGGGTTTCGCGAGGGAAGAAGTCGCGGAACTGGTCATCAGGATCGGTGAGCAGGAAGAGACCGGGAGCGAATGATGTTTTGTCCAGCCTGTGGAAAGAGAAATCCGGACGAGAGCTCGTATTGCTCCCAGTGCGGCGCCTACCTGAGCTCTAAAACCCAGGAGGGCGATACAACTATAACGTTCACACCGGTAGAGGCCGAGGTGGAACAAGAGGAAGAGGTTCTGGTTCCCGAGGAAGAGCTCTCTGCCGGTGCAGCGATGCTCGTTGTCAAGAGAGGCCCGAGCGCGGGTACAAGGTTTCTGCTGACCAAGGAGATAACAACCGCAGGTCGCCACCCGGAGAGCGATATGTTCATGGACGATATAACGGTCTCCCGCAGGCATGCCGAGATTCGAAGAGCAGGGTCGCTGTTCCGGATCGTTGATATGGGTAGCTTGAACGGCACCTATGTCAATAGATTAAGAGTTGAGGAAACTGACCTGGAGAGCGGCGACGAGATACAGATAGGTAAATTCCGCCTCATCTTTTTCAGCAAATAATCCCGAAACTGTTGACAGGGGCGTCCTTTTCTCGCATATTACATTTTAAGGGTTGACTTAACGTTCAGAGTTATTTAGCAGGTGTCGACATGGCAGAAGTTGAGAAGAAATTCGGGATTGGCGAAGTCCAGAATATCCTCAAAAAGGAATTCCCCGACGTGACGATCAGTAAAATCCGCTTCCTCGAAAAGGAGGGCTTGATAACCCCGGAGAGGACACAGAGCGGATACAGAAAATACACGCGAACGCATATAAAACAGCTAAGCTATGTACTTCGACTTCAGCGTGAAGAATATCTACCACTATCTGTGATAAAGCGGAAAATACAGGACTTGAAGTCGGGTAAGGTCATTGCAGGAGATCTTGCGCTGATGTCCGGTCAGGATTCGGAGCCGTCACTGACGGGGGAGGTCCCGGTATCGTTTGACCTCGCTCCCGCCAAGGTTGGCCTGGCACTCGAGTCGATAGAAGAGCTCGTTGAATACGGTGTGGTCAAGGTGCGAGAAGGGCCGGAGGGGCGATACTTCTCTCCAGCCGACATGAGGGTCTTGACCATTGCAAAGGAGTTCTTGAAATACGGTGTCGAGCCGAGGCATCTGCGGATCTTCACACAGTTTGTGACCCGGGAAGCAGCTTTCATAGAGCAGATTATAAGGCCGCAAATGCAGCACAAAGATCCGAACGCGAAACGGAACGCGTTGAAAGAGCTTGAGAATCTGATGGGACTAACGCAGATGTTCACCCAGACGATTCTACGTGAGGCTCTGGCGGCGTACCTGCCCCGCCCCGTGCCGATCGATGTAACGGGTGAAGCTTCGAGCACGGAAAGCTCGCAGGGAATCGAGGTAAAAGGGGCGCCCTCCGCGGTCTCAGGACAGGAAGAGCCAGCGGGGAGCGAGAGCGCTGAGATGTTCCCCGGATAAAAGAGCATGAAAGTGGCACTTTGCTTACTTCCGTGATGGGAAGCGGGCGTGAAGGACTAAATGGCTGAAAGCGACAGTTCTGACAAACGAATACATACGGCGGGTGGCGTGACTCCTCTTTTATATTCGACAGGAGGGGTTGTGCCTTGATCTGATACGGGAAAGAGGCGGTGTTAAAAGCCCTCTTCCTGAGGGTTTTTTTTATCGCCCGGACAACGTGGAGCATGTAGTGCCGTACTTGAGCGCCATGCTGGGAAAGAGAATAGAGGATGCGGATGGGAATCCGCTTGGCCGCCTGGAAGACATAGTGGCCTTGCCCGGCGCCAGGTTCCCCGTTGTGAGCGGGGTGATGGTGCATTCGGGGCACGGCCGGAATCGGCGGCGCTTTTTCGTGCCCTGGGACAAGGTAAGTTACCAGAGGGCGAACCTGATGGTGGTCCAGAAGAACGTCGAGGACAGCCGGCCCGGGCCGGAGGACGTTTTTCTCGCGAGAGACCTCCTCGACAAGCAAATAGTGGACCTTGACGGCTACAAGATAGTACGAGTTAACGATATCAGGCTGGCAAGCGCCGGAAGAGAGATGCGCGTTCTGGGAGCGGACGTCGGGCTGGTTGCGATTCTGCGAAGGCTAGGTCTTGCACCGTCTGGATATCCCGGGCGTAGAGACCGCGCGGTTGGTAGGGGCGACCGCATAGTGCCGTGGAACCTGGTTGCACCGGTGTCGCCGATGCCGCATGAAGTCAGACTGCGTGTACCGTATCGGAAGTACCTGAAGATCCACCCGTCGGACATTGCCGACATCATCGAACAACTCGACATAGACCAGCGCGCAAAGGTACTTGCCCTGATAGAGGATCCGAAAGCCGCGGAGGTGTTGACGCAGATACTACCGCAGATCAGGTCGTCTGTAGCCGAAGCGATGGATGATGAGCGCCTTTCAGATTTGCTCGAAATAATGCCCCCGGACGAGGCGGCGGACATACTCGGGTCTCTTCCGAGAGAAAAAGCGCTGGTGTTGCTTTCATTGATGGGGATAGAGGAGGCATCGGTCGTCAGCGAACTGCTGGGGTATGACGCTGACACGGCGGGGGGGCGTATGACCACCGAGTTTGTGGCTTTGAGAAACTCGATGACAGTGGCAGAGACGATCGATCTGTTGAGGAAGAAGGGCGCCGAGGCTGAGACCATATACTACGTATATGTGGTGGACGGCGAGGTTCATCTTTCCGGGGTGCTTTCACTGCGGGACTTACTGCGGGCTCGACCCGACGAGATCATCGGTAACATAATGAAAAGGGATATCATAGCTGCCGATATACAGGACGACCAGGAGCTTGTGGCGGAGAGACTATCACGTTACAAACTGCTGGCGATGCCCGTGCTTGACGTTGACCACGTGCTCAAAGGGATCGTCACCGTTGACGACGTCATAGATGTCATCCGGGAGGAGACGGTGGAGGACTTCTCCCAGCTGTCAGGGGTTCCTTTCGAGGAGCAGGGAACTCCGATTCGTGACACCCTGGACCCGAGGCGATGGGCAGGCACGCTGTTGACCTTCCTGGGAGGTATACTGGCAACAGCGTTATTCGGCATTTTCAGGAACGAGTTTGTCGCAGCTATCGCGCTCGTCTATCTTGTGCCGCTCGCCTTGAGGGGCGCCCATGACGTGTCACTGTGGTCTGTAGCCGTGTCGGTCAGAGACCTGAGGTTGGTGAAACTGCGGGATGAGAAGACGAGAAACGTTTTTGCGCGAGAGTACACCCTTACACTGGCCGCCGCTCTATTGATAAGTTTGTTCGGTTTTCTCGCAGGTATGATCTGGACAAGGTCGATCGGTTCCTCGCTCGCCGGCGGGATAGGGCTGTTCGTGGGGATCGCCGTTGCCGGCGTGTTGGGATTCATGATTCCACTTGTAATCAGACGTTTCGTATCGGAACCTGCGGTGGGACAGGGCCGGCTGGTCGGCATCATAGTCATGGCGGTATCTATTGTCTCTTTTTTGGCGGTGAGTGGTCTCCTGAACGGAGTCTTCGGGTAAAGAGTCAGTAGTCGATTCAATCGGAGGGTCCAATTACCGTTGTTGGTCCGGTAGTGTGGTGCTATACTCTCAACAATCTCCATGCCGGGACTCCTGAACGAAAGACCAAGGTGTTATCGTCCTGCATAAATGGACATATGGTTCATAGTCTATGAAACGTACATATAGTGAGAACTATCTGACGCGGAACCCGAAAGCGCTTCTTTCTCGATTCGTGAAGTTCGCTGTAAATAACCGTGCCGTTATCCTGGCGGTCCTCGCGTCTATCATCCTGCTCTTGTTCGTCATTTCCTGTCTGCTGGTGGCCAGCGATGCCCATCTATCTACGACTCTGGCGGTTCACACAAAGAAGATCCTGGGTCCTGACGGAACCGCCCCCAGCGCTCCAGGCGTATCGGCTGTCTCCGCGGTCCTCATGGATGCCGAGAGTGGCCGGGTGCTTTACGAGAAGAACGCGCACGAGAAACTTCCTATAGCCAGTACCACCAAGATGATGACAGCACTGGTAATCCGCGAGCAACTCAACCTTAAGGACAGTGTCGTTATAAGCCCGGAGGCGGCTTCGGTCGGTGAGCAGGAGATCTGGCTGGAGCCCGGGGAGACGCTGACCGTCAAAGACCTTCTATACGCGCTGATGGTCCAATCCGCAAATGATGCCGCCTACGCGCTGGCTCAGTACACGACCGGGTCGGCTCAGTCCTTCGCCAAACTCATGAACATGGAGGCGGAGAAAATAGGGTTACGAGAAAGCCATTTCACGAATCCACACGGTCTCGACGAACCGGGGCATTACTCGACCGCATATGACCTTGCCGTCATCGGTAGGTACCTATTGGAAGACCCTGTCCTTGCCAAGATGGCCGCCGCTAAGCAGTACGAAATCCCTTGGCCCGATCACCCGTATCCTCGAACCGCACTGAGTCACAACGAGTTCCTTGACAGGTATCCCGGGGCTACCGGCATAAAGACTGGATACACGTTGAAGGCCGGCTGGTGCCTTGTCGCAAGTGCCAGAAGGGAGGGCAAGTCGCTCATTGCAGTGGTGCTCAACTGCGAACAGAGAGCAGCGGACGCGGGTATCCTGCTCGACTATGGTTTTTCGTCTACCGAGAGGGTCGTACTGGCCCGACAGGGTCAAAGTCTCGGCCGCACGAGAGTTTCCGCCTATCCTCGCCGTTACGTGGACGTCGTTCCCAAAGAGGAACTGGCAGCGCTCTCTGTGAAAGGAGCCGGCGATGTTTTTGAGGTAAAGACCGATATAGCCAGAGCGGTACAGGGGTCGGTCAAGAAGGGGACAACACTCGGCAGAATAGAGTGCACATTGAACACCTCCTTGATCTACACAGAGAGAGTTGTCGCGGAGCGAAAGGCACGAAAGCCGGGTATTCTGGTGGGCATTTTCGTTTTTATCTGGTACGCGTTGTGCTGGATGGGTCGGATCATTGGAGCACCCTTTGGACTCAGTTAGCAGTGAGCCACCTGCCCCGTAGCTTTCTGACCACCTGCATTTTTCAAGCGATGAGATGAGAACGGAACCGGAATTCTTGCCGGGAAAACCGGATGAAAACATCAATTTGATTTCGAATTTCCGTTGGAGTATAAAGAAGTCGGTGAGCAAGTTGAAAAAGCTATCCCTTGTCGGGGTGCGGGTCGAGTTACCCGCGAATCAACCTATAGTACTTCTGAAGGAAGAAGAAGGGGACCGGTTTCTGCCCATATGGATCGGGGCCTTCGAGGCAACGTCGATCGCTTTTGCACTCCAGGGCGTGGAGACCGCTCGACCGATGACGCACGACCTTTTCAAGAACGTCCTCGAGGATTTCGAAGTCAGTATCGAGAGAGTATTGATAAACGATTTGGTAGACGGGACATTCTACGCTGAGATAACGATGCAGCGAAACGAGAGCACACACCTGATAAGCGCAAGGCCCTCGGACGCAATAGCCCTTGCGGTCAGGATGGACGTACCGATATATGCCGAGGAAAAAGTGCTTGACGAAGCAAGCATACTGATAGAGACGACCGAGGAGGAGGAGATCAAGAGGTTCCGCGATTTCCTTGATCACATAGAGCCTCAGGATTTCCTCTGATGGAGACTCTCAGCCCGGACAGCCGCGATCCCCTGAGCGGCTTTTGCTTTTCCTTTAGAGTGATTATTTTCCGGCGGGGTTAGAGATGCGAAAAAGCAGAAGCCCATACTGGCACATCAGGACAGCACTCCTGATATTCCTTGCTTTGATCATAATCGGGACGATCGGCTATATGCTGATAGAGCACTGGGGGTTCCTGGATTCACTGTACATGACCGTGATAACGATCTCCACGGTGGGGTTCCGTGAAATCTCCATACCTTCCAAGGGCGGCGAGATCTTCACGATGTTCATAATAATATGCGGGCTGGCAACCGTGGTGTATGTTACCACCAGCATGGTGGAGTTGTTGTTGGAAGGCAGGCTTCTGGATATGTTCGGGAGGCGAAGGGCTTTGCGCGAGCTTAAAGATATCACTGGGCACTACGTACTCTGTGGGTACGGTAGGGTTGGGAAGCAGGTGGCGATGGAGTGCAAGAAGAGAGGAAGTTCCCTGGTCGTGATAGAAAAAGGTGAGCAGGAAGTGGAGGAAGCCAGGTCGGACGGCTTCAATGCCGTCAGAGGTGACGCGACAGAGGAGGCAGTACTACGCAAAGCGGGCATCGAGAGGGCGAGCGGCCTGGTGACAGCGCTTTCGTCCGATGCTGACAACCTGTATACCATCATGACGGCAAGGATCATGAGGCCGGACATCTTCATCGTGGGAAGGTGTAACTCGGCCCAGACTGAGTCCAAGCTCTATAGAGCCGGCGCTGACAGGGCGATCTCTCCCCACAACGTAGGCGGAAGGCGGATGGCCGCCCTGTTGCTGAAGCCACTCATATGCGACTTCCTGGATGTTGTAACCCACGGCGAGCTTGTCGAACTCACACTCGAGGATATAACCGTGGAGCCGGGTGCAGCCGTCACCGGGAGGTCGATCAGAGACATCCTGATTGAGGACCTCAAGGGTGTCGGTATTCTGGGGCTCAAAAAGCCTCAGCGCGATTTCGTCATAAACCCACGGGGCGACACCGTTATCGACTCCGGTGACATCCTTATAACCACAGGCTCGCCGGACAAGGTGGAATCGCTCAGGAAGCTATCGAGTTCCGGCCGCTAGGTTGCCTCAATATAACTCATTATCATCAGCAGTTTAAAAAGGTTAACTACTTCACCTATTGTAACAATAAACTCAATAATTGATTTTATTTATCAGAAGTGCTAAATTGTTAAAACATTTATCCCGATAAACGTTATAGGTTTTCATAGATTTTGTTGATAGCAGCTGACGATCAAGGTTTATGACATGGGAAAGAGCCGCGTGCCTTACTTGAGGATAATTCCTGCCTGCATACTGCTATGCATCGCTGTCAGTCTTGTACTTCCGAGTGCTGAAAATGCGGTGTGTCAAACCGCACCGGAGAGCATGATGCAGAAGCAGGAAGAGACAAGGAGGCTCGAAAGCGAGATAGCGCAGCTAGAGGCTCAGATGTCGAAGGTAACAAAAGATTGGGTAACTGTCTCCGCAAAGCTCGCGGAGCTGGAAGAGAAAATCGTGACCTGTTACATGGAGATTGACAGGGTGGAGATCGAAATAGAAAAGTCCAGAGATGCCATAAACGGGTTGATCAGGAGAATGTACGTTGACGGTAGTATAAGCGACTTCGAGAGACTGATGTCTTCAGAAGACTTGTCGGACTTTATTACGAACTACGATCATATGGCCAGGGTCGTCTCCAGCGAATCCCGGACGTTGAACGAATTCCGTGCTAAACGGAACAGACTTGCGCGCTACAAGGACCAGTTGAGCGATTATAAAAGTGAACAGGCCAAGCTCGCCCGCAGCGTCAGCCCGGATATCGTCGAGGCGGCTATCGCTGAGAAGCGTAACAGGCTGGCCGACCTTACGAGTGAGATCATCGCCCTGCAGTTGCCGGTCACATTGTCTCCGGCCCCTTCGAACTTCAGTCCCACCAGGGTGTATTCGATGCCGGAAGATAACGGATTTGTACCTACCGGACAGGTGTTCTCGGGTTATTCCAGCTGGTACGGCAACGAATTCCACGGAAGGCCGACTGCAAGCGGAGAAAGATACGACCAGTATGCCTTCACGTGCGCGCACCGGACACTGCCATTCGGCACTTGGCTCCGAGTTACCTTTCGGGGGCGGAACGTGGTCGTCAGGGTCAACGACAGGGGCCCGTTTGTGAAAGGGAGAATACTCGATTTGTCCAGGGGATCTGCGGAGGCTATCGGACTCACAGGCGTACAGTGGGTTGACTGCGAAATACTGGTTCCAAAAAAGTCCTGACTCGAAAGTCCAGACCTTGTAGCCCGTCCTGCTTGCTGTCTCACACGCCTCCCGTCTGCTAGTATTTCCACGGGGGTGCACCGTGAAGGAAGTAGTACCAGGCGTATTCATGGTTGACAGGACACAGGGTTCGAACGTTTACCTGGCTGTGGGGGAATCAGCTGTGCTCGTCGACGCAGGTTTCCCCATGGATTCAAAGCGGGTCTTGCGCCAGTTGAGAAAGAATGACGACGGCTGTCCCGGTCTTCTCGTCTTAACCCACTATCATATCGATCACATGGGGTCTGCAAGAGTCCTCAAGGATGCTTTCGGAGCCTCGGTGGCCGCGCATGAGGCCGACGCGGATGTGATTGAAGGAACATCTCCATACGACAGATTTAAGGTGGACGTGCTCCGGACGCTCTACTACAGGGCGCTGGCGCCGCTGTTCAGGTACGAGAACGTCATGGTTGAAACGAGACTGTCCGACGGGGATGTCATCGATTCTCTGGGGGGGCTCGAGGTCATACACGTACCGGGTCATACGGCAGGAAGCATAATGCTTTTCCAGGAGAAAAGGGGGCATACTCTTCTCGGGCGACACCCTGAGGCACGAGAACGGAGTCCTGCAGGGGCCGCCGCCAGAGTTCAGCCCGGGAGTAGATGAGGCGTTCTGGCATATCAAGGAGAAGGTGCTGAGGCTGGACTTCGATGTCCTCCTTCCGGGGCACGGAGAACCTGTCGTTGAAGGTGCCAGGGCGCGGGTAGAACAGATGATGAGGAGCCTGGATAGATTGGAGTGAGGTCTGTGGAAGATAAATGGGATCTGGTTATTGCGGGCGCAGGTCCCGCGGGATGCGCACTCGCGGCGAAGAGTGCCGCGCACTGGTTCAGGGTATTGGTACTCGAGAGGGAAGATGAGCCCGGCCGCGGACGGGACTGGGTCGTCGATGTGGAGAACCGTCTTTGAGGCTGCGGACATTCCCTTCCCGGAAGGAGATGCTCTGAGGGATGACTGCGAGAGCGAGGTCATGGTGTCACCGGTCGCGGGTCACGAGGTAACCCTGCTCCCGGCCCCCATCGTGCCGATCAGAAACGGCGCCTACATGAGGGAGCTTACGGCCTGGGCGGGAGAAAAAGGTGCCGATATTCGGACGGGGCACTCGGTCCTCGGGCCGGTAATTGAAACTGGTGCCATCAGAGTTTCCTCTCGACCGAGGAGAACTACAGTGGTTCGGTCCCCGAGTTGTACGAGCTCGGTGTTTCCGGTGCACTGAAAAAAGCCATAAAAGCCATCCCGACCCTGAACATCCTGGCCGGATTCGAAGGCGCCAGCATGAGGGCGAACAAGCTTATGAAGCATTACCCAGAGAAGTACAGCGCGGAGGCTCTTTCTACATGGATAACCGGGCTGTCCGGCCTTTACTGACTATGCTCGTTTAGCCGCTATACCGCCAATACCGGCGATAACCCCGATTGCTCCTGCGACTGCTCCCATTATCAAGCCGTAGCCGACGTTGGAGAACGAAATCAGTGGCCTACTTAC
>JAENXM010000098.1 GCA_016649525.1 Actinomycetota bacterium | reverse complement strand
TAATCAGCTTGCCAAGGACTCGTCACTGGCGGTCGGGGGGATGCTCGCGTTCCGGATCGTGCCTGCGCTGTTCAGCGGGCCGGTAGCCGCGGTGATCAGCGACCGCGTCGACCGCCGCAAGCTGATGATAGGGTGCGACATCGCGCGCGGCTTCATCATAATCGCGGCGCCGTTCACCACGCGCCTCTGGCAGGTCTATGTCCTGCTGTTCTTCCTGGAGGGGCTCTCAGTCCTTTGGCTCGCGGCTCGGGATGCAAGCATCCCGAACCTGGTCGAGGAGGACCAGCTCGTCATGGCCAACTCGTTCTCGATAGCGACGACATACGGGATCATACCTTTCGCCGCAGTTGTGTTCTCTCTTCTCATGATCCCTGCGAACTCTTACGCGCCGGGGAGCTTCCTCGCACAACACCCTACCTTCTTCGCCTTCATCGTGGACTCGGTGAGCTTCTTCGTGTCGGCCTCCTTCTTCATGCGCATGCGCCTTCGCTCCCCGAAGCATTACATGGAGATCGAGGAGTCGTGGAAGCTCGGCGAGTCGATAACGTTCGCGGTCAAGCACCCTCTTACCCGCTCGCTCCTGCTCGGAGCGGCGATGGGGTGCATCGGTGGGGGCAGCCTGTACGCGGTCGGCATAGGCTACGTCAAGGATGTGCTCGGGGCGAAGAGCGACGTGGCGTTCGGCCTGCTCATGGCGATATTCGGAGTCGGGATGATCACCGGGGTACTGGCGCTCCAGGTTCTGGTGAAACACGAGGAGAAGCCGTGGATGCTCCGGATCGCACTGCTCGTAACCGGTGGAATCCTTATCGGCATGTCGCTCGTCCACTGGCTGGTGCTGGCTTACATACTCGCGGTCTTCTTCGGCGCTTCGTTCGGCGTCCTCTTCCTGGTAGCGGTAACCATGGTCCAGGAGGGCGTAGACGATAAAGACAGGGGCAAGGCTTTTGCCGCGTTCCACGCGATCACCAGGATCTTCCTGATCGTGGGTGCCGTACTGTCCGGCGGGATCGCCAAACTCGTTAACGTCCACACGATACACGTGTTCGGCATCAGCTACACGGTCTACGGGGTTTCGTTTGCGCTCTTCATCGCCGGGGTCCTCATCGCCTCGGTCTCCGTGGTGCCGCTGGGTGAGAAGAAAGAACGGTACAGGGATTATTTCATCAGGAAGAAAAAGCGCGAGCCGGCCCCGGAGACGACCGGCACGGGTAATCCGGGCTGAGCGCCTAAAGACCGCGGTGCCTCCTGGCGACCTCGAAGCAATCGTTTATGTCCTGCGCTATCTCGCTCTCTGTCCAGGTGCCGACAACCTGAGAATGGCCGTTGGCGTCAGGCTGCGCCCGCGCTTCCGCCCAGGCGAAAGTGCTAAGCTCGTTGAATATCTCGACCGACATATCGCTGCCAAGCTTCTTCTCGATGTAGGCCCTGGTACGGGGGAAACTCCCTTCGAGCAGAGAGTTGAACTCCGCGAGCACATCGGAGTCGAAAGTGCCGCTCGAAGCGCACTCCATCAAGGAGAGCTCGAGCTCGAGGAACTCGATAAATCTCTCACGCGCTTCCTCACTCGGCCAGGGTGCGGACAACCCGTCCACCTCCTCAAATGGCATTATACGCCCGGGCTTTCCGCATGCCCATCTCGAGCGCCGGTTATCTGGCGGCGGCACGACGCGCCCTGTAGAATTGCAGCGGCACCTATATCCATACCAGGACAGAGCGGGGAATGACCGACCATGCCGAAGAAAAAGATCAAGATCGTCGGAGCGGGCCTCGCCGGCCTGACCGCGGCCACCAACCTCGCAAGGGATGGCCTTGATGTAGTCGTGCTGGATAAAGAGAAGAGCCATGGCGGAAGGCCCGAGTCCAGGGATTCGAGGCGATTGGGATCCCTTACGTTCCCCTCTGGGGCTGGTTCGCAAAGGGAAAGACCGATGACGAGCGGACCCTGGCCTGGGCCTTCATCGATGACTTCACGGTTGACTACGCTTTCACGACAGTGATCAACAAGGCCGCTTTCTCCCTGCTCTTCCAGCGGGAGAAGCCGCCCACGACGCGCGACAGGGAGAAGTTCGAAAGGATGGTCGCCGCAGAAGGGGTAGAGCTCAAGGGATGGAGAGAACTGGTAGGGGGCGCCTCGCCGCACGCTTCGAACTCGAGTCCCGTGCTCTTCAAGAACAACATGATAGTGGCCGGGTCCCTCGCGGGCGTGATGGAGCCGTTCATGAACTTCGGCATGCTCGGCGCGATGGTAAGCGGCAAGATCGCGGCCATCGCGACAAAGGACAGGGGGAAGGCCTACGAGGAATTCAAGAAACTGACATCTTTTTTCTCCCGAAGCCTGCTGGTCAAGAGGATGCTCGACCGCCTGCCGCCCGCAGCAAGGAAAGCAATGTGGCTGTCTGTTACCGGCATGGCGGCAAGGGTGCCGCCGGAGCGGCAGAACAGCGGGCTGAGGTTCGTCCCGGGCTACGGGGGGTTTGACAGGCCCGTCGATTAAACCGCTTTTGGTACAATAGGCAGAAGCGTCCACACTACACGGAGGTCGAATGCGATGGCAAACGACGCGAAGCCAAAGCCCCAGAAAGAAATCGGCAGGTTAAAGGCAAATATCAAGAAGCTCGAAAAGGAGAAGAACAAGCTGTTTCCCGACCTGGGGAAGGCGGCATACCAGGCGTTTCTGGACGGCCGGCTCCAGGAAGCCTCTCTGGCCGGTACGTTCGAGAACCTGAAGACCCTCGATGCGCAGATCGAGCAGGGACAGGTGGAGATATCACGCCTTATCGCCCAGGTCGAACAGATGAAAGCCGCCGCTGCCCAACCTCCGGCTGCCGCCGCCGCCTGCCCGCACTGCGGGGCACCGGCAACACCCGGGTTGAAGTTCTGCGGCAGCTGCGGTAAGGAGCTTGCCCCGCCCGCGCCTGCCGCCGCCGCCACGTGCGCCAAATGCGGCAGCCCCGCAGTCCAGGGGGTGAAGTTCTGCGCCCAGTGCGGCACGCCTGTCGCCGCCGCACCCGCATTCACTCCAGCAACAGCCGCGCCCACGGCCCCCGCTCCACCTCCCCCTCCCGCAGCCGCGGCCCCGCCGCAAGCGGCTGCCGCTGCCCCCACGGCCGATACCGGGAGCGGGTCGAGGAAGTGCGCTTCCTGCAGCGCAACGGTGGACGAGGTCGACGCGGAGTTCTGCGGAGAGTGTGGCTCGCTGCTCCCCTGACACAGGCCAGGCCCCGGGAGACAGCGTGGTTGACCCTCATACCGTCCGCCAACACGATGGAGGGTGGAACAGGTGACAGTCCTTGTCACGGGAGCCGAGGAGCCCCTGGGCGGAAGCCTCGCAAGGCAGCTCGTCGAAAGCGGGTTCACGGTCAGGGCGATGCTCGACCCGAAAAGCGAAGCGTCCGAACTCGAAGGGTTGCCCTTTGAGAGGGTAGCGGGCGAGATCCTGGACCCTGAGTCAACTCTTGCCGCACTCCAGGGGACACAGGCAGTCTTTCACTGCGAACATACCCGGGCTTTCTGGCCGCCTCGAGACGACCGGATAGACGCAGTGAACCTCGGCGGCACCCGCAACCTCCTCGTCGCAATGTCCAGGGCAGGGACCGAGACCCTCGTTCACGTGGGCTCCGCCTTCTCCTTCGGCTTCGGAACGCTCGACGAACCCGGCAACGAGGAGTCCCCCTACAGGGCGGACCGGTTCCACCTTGCCTGCTTCGACTCCATGCGCCGCGCCCAGGAGCTGGTCCAGATGTTCACCGATGAGGGCAAGGTAAGGGGGATTATTGTAAACCCGACCTTTGCGCTGGGGCCGTACTGCACGCTGCCTGGCGCTGCGGGAAGCCTGTTCTCATACATTAACAGGGCACCGCGCCGCTACCCCTCCGGAGGCATAAACGTGGTCGGGGCGGTTGACGCCGCCGGGGCGGTAATCAAGGCTCTCGGCCGCGGCAGGCCGGGCCGCTGCTACATCCTGGGCGGGCACAACGTCAGCTACAGGGAGCTGTTCGAAAAGATAGCGGCCGCGCTGGGGGTGCCGCCCGCGACAAAGGAGTGGCACGACCGGACCCTTCTCGCACGCGGTTTTCTCGGCTCGCTCTACGGGAAGCTGACGGGACGGAAACCGCCTTTGACCAGGGAGATCGCGCAGGTCATGTCGACCGGAATGTACTACGACCCGGCAAGGGCGATAAGCGAGCTGGACCTCTCCGTAACCCCGTTGGATACGATAATCGAAGACGCCTGCGGCCGGTTCACGGACAACCGCAGGTAGGGTCTCTACCCCGCGCCGGTATTAAAGGTCGCATCAAATAAATCCGATTTTAACTTTTGCCGGTATTCCGCCCTGTGTTAACATTTACGAGGAAGCTCCTTGACCGACAGGGCGAAGCCCTTTAGTGAAAGGACGTCTCAGATGAGCAAGGCAATCAAACTGGCGCTGGTCATCATGCTTGCCCTCCTGATGGTCGCATCAGGAACCCTCTTTATCGTCGCCATGACCCATCCAAGCGCCGCGTACGACCCGAGCAAGATCAAGCTGGACGTCGACCTCCACACAAGGAGCGAGATACTGACCTGCGCCTACAAGGTCTACGGGGATCAGAATCAAAACCAGTGGGTCGCCAAGACCCTCATCAAGAACACCGGCAAGATGCCGGTGTACGACTTCAAGATCTGGTACAAGGTCCGCGACTTCACTGACTGGACGTCGGGTGAGGAGTACCCCGTCATCTCTCCCGGGGAGACCGTAAGGGACTACTGCTGGCCGGCCCTCCCCGGGGACAAAGTCGAGCAAATCACCACGAAGACGCCTGTCGAGCTTGTCCTCAAGTACGAGTACAAGGGGCTGAAGAAACCGATAGAGGACTACAAGACGATATACATGCTGGGACGGAACGACTTCGTCTTTTCGAGCATGAAGGAGGAGGACCGGCTGACCTTCGCCGACAACTTCGATAACGAGCTCTTCCTCGCCGCCTTCATCACGCCTAACGAGAAGACGACCAAGGCGTTCGCGAACAGTGTGGCGGGCGGGCTCGAGACCAACACTAATGACAACGACGCGTACCAGGCGTTCCTGAGGTGCTTCGACGCCCTCCGCACCCACGGCGTCAAGTACATCCAGGAGCCGGAAGGCTTCTGGACCGGCAGCGAGTCGCAGTACGTCCAGTACCCCAAGGACACCATCGATAGAAAATCCGGGACCTGCATAGACCTCGCGATCTGCATGAGCGCGCTCATGGAGGCCGTGGGGATCAAGTCCTACGTCGCGCTTATCCCGGGACACGCAATACCGCTGATCCAGCTTCCGGGAAGCGGGGATATCATCCCGATCGAAAGCACGTTCATCGACCAGGAATACACCCTCTCGCACTTCCCGGGGACTACGTCGCCAGACGCCACCGCGGACGAATGCATAGGGATCGCCCAGGATGAGCTCGACCAGTCGTCGAGCGAAGGTACGCTCATCCTCGTTGATCCCGAGTACTGGTGGCAGCAGGGGGTGATGCCATCATGGTAAGGAACACGCGCGCCAGGAGGCTCACGCTTGTCGTCGTTCCGCTGGTCGTATGCTTCGCCCTCCTGCTCGCCGGCTGGGCTCTCGCCCAGGAGGAAGGAGATTCCGCCGAGCCGACCATAACCGAAGAGTACGTTGTGACGATAAGCGATGTGGGAGACGCGCACATCGAGGACAAGATCAAATACGGCGAGGAGGACTACGAGGCCGTGAAGGAGGTCATAGCCGAGAACCCCACTTTCCTTACCCGCCTGTATACCACCGAGAGGGATATCGGTGAGGTGTTGAACTTCGACACCGAGATGGACGATGCCAACAGCCAGGTGGTGATAACCTTCGATACGCCCGGCTACGCCTACAACATGAAGGACTACTGGAAATTCGGCATCAGCAAGAAGCCGAAGGACGTGTCCGGAACCAAGGTCGAGATCGAAGAAGAGTTCGACATAAACAACCAGTTCTCACTTTACACTGACCAGACCCTCAAGACCAAGACGGTCTATGAACTGCCGAAGAAGGCCAAGAGCGCCCGTTACAACAAGGAAGAGAAGCAGATAGAGTACGTGATGCCCGAGGCCAAGGCCGCGCTGGGCTTCTGGAGCGAGAACCGGACACTTCTTTCCGTGCTCTTCGGAATCCTGGCCCTTCTTTTCGCGGGCCTGCTGGCCTTCGTCGTCACCAGGAAGTCCGTCGGGGTGCCCGCGCCCGCCGGGGTGATACCGACTGCAGCGCCCCCCACGACCGCGACGGAACCCGCCCCGGAGAAGAAGGAAGCGGGCGTCTGCTGGAAATGCGGGCGCAGGCTAAAGCCCGGCAAGAAATTCTGCACGCACTGCGGGGCACCTGTCTGATCTGAACGGAAGAAACCCGTTCCATTACGTAAATATGAACCGAATTATTAGCGTACTATTGACAATTATTACCAATTAGATTAATATATATTAGCCGTTT
>JAENXM010000040.1 GCA_016649525.1 Actinomycetota bacterium | reverse complement strand
GTATAGGGGTTGTAGAGGATGGGCGAGAGGTCTCCATCAAAGGCGCCCGTCCCGGTGACGTGCTTATCGTCAACGGTTGCATCGGGGACCACGGGATAGCGGTTCTCGGGGAGAGGGAGGGTTTCTCCTTCGGGGCGGAGCTACTTTCCGACTGCGCGCCGCTCTCCGGGCTAGTTCAGAATATGCTCGAGGCAGGAGAGGTCCATTCGCTACGCGACCCCACCCGCGGTGGCCTCGCCGCGGCCTTGAACGAGATGGCTGGAGCCTCGGGATGCGCGTTTGAGCTGGTGGAGGAGGACGTCCCGGTGAGGGAGGAAGTGAGGGCGGTCTGCGAGATGCTCGGCCTGGACCCGCTGTATGTTGCGAACGAGGGGAAGCTTGTCGCCGCCGTCCCCGGAAGTGACGCGGAGAAGGTGCTGGCAGCTGTTAGAGAACACCCGCTTGGAAAGGACGCGATAATCATAGGGCGGGCCGCGGAGGGCAGGAAAGGGCAGGTCAGCCTCCTCACGCCGCTCGGCACACGACGCCTCCTGCGGATGCCCTCGGGAGAACAGCTTCCCCGCATATGCTAGAAGACAGGTTATGCATGAGGTAGACTTTCCCGTCGAGAAAGCAGGGAGGTTTCAGTGAGAGGAATAAAGAAGAGACTGACCCGCCTTCTCGCGTGCCGGCTACGTTGTCCTGACCGGCGAGTTTTCATTCGAGCTGATAGCTTGCGCCCACCGGTTCCCCGCGGGACACCGCATCCGCCTGGTGATGCCCGCGAGCGACCCGCTGTATGTCAGGGTGCCATCTCTTTACCGGCTCTTCCATACGGTGGAGCACCCCTCGAGCCTGACACTTCCGCTCGAGAAGGCTGCATCAGCGAAGTTCGGGTTTCTGAAGGGATAACAGGATAGAGTCAACCGCAAGAGGTGGTATCAAGGTGACAGTATCAATCGTAAGGACGAAAGAGGCGAGTCACGTCAGGCGGGCGGTCGAGCTTCTCGGCGGTATGGAGAGGTTCGTGGCGCGGGGCGACGGGGTAGTCGTAAAGCCGAACATATGTGCAGGTAAAGACAGCTCCACCGGAACGGTAACTGACCCGGAGATGGTGGCGGAGGTCTGCCGGATGGTCGCTGAATGCGGCGGCGAGCCTGTCGTTGCGGAAAGCCCCATCTACCCGTTCAGTGCCGCGCGGGTATTCAAGAGAACAGGTTACGGCGACTTCGAGTCGAGGTACGGGTTCCCCATGGTGGACATCGACAAGGCCGAGAGCCGGGAGGTGCAGATACCGGAGGGCCAAGCCATCGACCATTCGGTTATATCCGACACGGTTTTAAAGGCCGACAGGTTGATCAACATGCCGGTGTTGAAGACCCACTTTCAGACCGTCGTAACGCTGGGGCTCAAGAACATGAAGGGTGTGGTGGTGGGAAAGCAGAAGCACCTCATCCACATCTCGGGGCTCGACCAGGGGATAGTGGACCTCAACACGATTGTTCGCAGCGACCTAACCATTATCGACGGGATCATCGGGATGGAGGGCATGGGAGGTCCGACGAACGGACGGACGGCCGAAATGGATGTCATAGTGGCGGGGGATAATGTAGTCGAGACGGACGCGGCGGGCGTGATGATAATGGGGGGCGATCCCCGCAGGGTGAAGCACATCAAGCTCGCAGCCTCGCGGGGGCTGGGCTCGCTCGAGGGCTTCCAGGTCCTTGGCGAGAGCCTCGAGTCTGTATCGACGAGAAGGGACCTCCCCAGACTGACGGGCGTCGCCCGGTTGCTCGTGAGCGGGATAGCGATGCGGAGCTACAACCTCTTCCGAAACCCGCTGATGCGTCTGACGGGCGGCCAGAGAGTCAAGAAGAGAGTTCTTCTGGGGGAGCTTCTGATAGATGAAGAGAATTGCGATGGATGCCGTGTCTGCATACCGGCGTGCCCGGTGGACGCGCTATTGTTCGAGGACGTTCTGGCCTGCGACAGGAAGGCCTGCATCCGCTGTTTCTGCTGCGCCGAAGTCTGTCCGGTCGGGGCGCTTTCCAAGAAGGCTTGAGACCAGCAGGGATTGAATCGAGGCACCTTTGCCAAGGGATCTGTTTCTTCGCGTGAGCGATGACGTAAAGGAAAAGTACCTGTCACTCCCGGCGCTTTCGCGCGCACACCAGGCTGCGCTCGCGGGAGAGGAGGAATACTGCTTCCTCGACTTCGAGGCGACCGGGTTCGACCCTGCCAGGGACCGCATCATCGAGGTGGCGGCGGCAAGGGTAGCAGGCGAGGAGATCATGGCTCGCTGCCAGTCCCTTGTCAACCCGGGTATGCCCATCCCGGCGCACGTAGAGATACTGACCGGCATAAACGGCGAGATGGTCGCCGAAAGCCCGACCATGGAAGAGTTCTTTCCCACCCTTAGAGAATTCGTGGGCGACCTTGCCGTCGTATCCTACTCCCGTTTCGAGGAAGTCTTCCTCGATGTGCTCTACTCGACGTTCGCCGGGGTCCCGTTCGGCAACCCTTATATAGATGCCTTGGACCTTGCGCTGATCCTTCTGCCCAGTCTTCGCAGCCACAGGCAGGAGGACCTCGCAGGCATGTGGGGGCTTTCCACGGGGCGGGCTCACCGTGCGGCGGACGACGTTGATACACTCATAAGCGTCTATAACATCTTGCTCGGCGGTCTTTACAACCTTTCCCTGCCTCTGATAAAGGCGATGAGCGACCGGGCGCCGGTGGAACAGGGGGGCCTGTCACGGCTTCTCGGAAAGGTCCTCTCCGAGAGGTCGGGGGGGCGGCCGGTCGAGGGCCTCAAGCTGGGCGAGTTCATCAAGAGGGACAGGTCCTGGGAGCAGATCCCACCCCTTGTGGGGGATTCGCCGTCTGGGGCCATCCATGCCGAAGAAGTGCATGGGGTGTTCGGTGTGGAGGGACCGCTTGCGGCCCAGTTCTCCGAGTACGAGGAGCGAGACGAGCAGCTCGAGATGGCCGAGGCCGCGCGTCGCGCCTTCCAGGACGGGGACATCCTCCTCGTAGAGGCGGGAACCGGCACGGGCAAGTCACTTGCTTACCTCGTTCCGGGCGTGCTCTGGGCCCGCGCTGTGGACATGCCCCTCCTGGTTTCGACGAGGACGCTGAACCTGCAGGACCAGCTCTCCACCAAAGACCTCCCCCTTCTCCAGGCGGGTTTCGGCGAGGGTTTCTTCTCATATTCGGTCCTGAAGGGTTACAAAAACTACATCTGCCTGCGCAAGCTGCAGGCCCTGGTAAGCGGCAGGAAGAGCCTCCGCGAAGAACAGCTGGGGATATTCGGGATGCTGCTGTCCTGGCTCTCCGAGGCCGACAGCGGGGACATCTCCATGCTCAACGTCCAGCACCTGCGGGGGTTGGCCGAACTCGTCCTGGCGGACCATCGCGAGTGTCCCGGGGAGCGGTGCCGGTTCACCAGGAGCGGCGACTGCTACTACCGCAGGGCGCTTTACAAGGCGAAGAGGTCTCACGTGGTCGTCGTCAACCATTCCCTGTTGCTCGGGGGCGTAGGCCTTCGCTTCGGGGGCGCGGTCATCGACGAGGCGCATACGCTCGAGGATGCCGCCACCGAGCAGTTCACCAGGGAGGTCAGCTACTCCGAGGCGAAGAGGCTGCTCGAATCACTGGGCCCCCCAAGGGGGGATTCCGGCCTGCTTTCAGAATTCGCTGGTGAGATATCCGGTAGCCTCGGCACTGGTGACACGAAGAAGATAGAAGGCCACATGGATGAGGCGCGCGAGACGGTGGGGGCTTGCCTCGATGATCTGGAAGGGGCCTTCATCGCCCTGGCGGACTTCCACGATGGGGATGAACATCGGCTCTATGACATCCGTTTTAAAGAGGCGGTTGTCGAGTCGTCCGAGTACTCGCGGCTCAGTTCAGAAAGCCACGCGTTCGAGAGCAGGCTGGAGAAGCTCGCGTTCCAGTTGAGCCGCATAAAGACCGCGCTCGAAGAGGCTGTAAAGGACCGGGCTGACCTCGACTATCTCCTTTATGACATGGAGGGAAAGCTCGCTCGAGTCCTTGAGTTGAAAGAGGACATGGGGCTCATCATCGATTTCGGCGAAGACGGGTTCGTGCGGTGGGCTACGGTCGCGCCACCCGCAAGGCTCGCGTCCCAGGTGCTCAGGGCTTCGCCCGCAGACGTGGGCCCCTTTCTCCGAGAGGTCCTCTACGAGCCGCTCCCATCGCTCGTGATGACAAGCGGGACACTTTCCGTGAACGAATCGTTCGAGTTCTTCCGCTCGCGTGTGGGCCTTTATCTCCCGGAGCTCGAGACGCCCAGGCAGTTGATCCTTGATTCATCGTTCGACTACGCCCGGCAGATGGAGGTATTGATCCTGCACGATGTAGCGGTCCCCGATTCAAATGAGTACGCGAACCAGCTTCCAATCGTGATCGGGGAGGTGATAAGGGCTGCGGGCGGGGGCGTGCTCGCCCTCTTCACGAACCGGCGGCTGATGGAGAAGGTGTACGACACGCTCGTCCACGACCTTACCCGTGAAGGGCTGCCGCTTCTCTGCCAGCTTCCAGGCTATTCACGGCGGCGGCTCGCGGACGAGTTCGAGGAGGACAGGCGGGCGAGCCTCTTCGGTACCTCGAGTTTCTGGGAAGGCGTCGATGCCCGCGGAGAGACGCTGCGGGTCGTCGTGGTCACACGCATTCCTTTCGAGAGCCCGGGACGCCCTGTTTTCGAGGCCAGGAGCGACCTGCTGCGCCGGGAAGGTCGTTCGGACTTCAACGAATTGAGCCTTCCGCTGGCCGCCCTGCGGCTCAAGCAGGGCGTCGGTCGCCTCATCCGTACGCGTCAGGATTCGGGACAGGTCATAATCATGGACAGCCGGATAGATGGCAGAAGATACGGCAGGTTACTCCTCGCTTCGCTTCCCCGCGCCAGGGTCAAGAGGATAATGATGAGCGATGTGGGACGGGCGGTATCCGAATTCCAGAAAGGCTCTAGTCAAGTATCTCCACAGTGATGGTCCGCCACCCGTATGCTTCCACTTCCTCGAGGGTGTCAAAGCAGAGGTCTATTCGGTTGCCCTTGATGGCGGAGCCGGTGTCTCCGGCGATCGCGTAGCCGTAGCCCTCTATGTAGAGCCGGGTTCCGAGGGGGATGACGCGCGGGTCGACCGCGACCACGCCGTGCTGCGCCTTCATACCTGTGGCCGTTGTGTCGTCGAGCCCCGGTTCCTCGGGCGAGTAACCGGTCGCTTCCATTGTCATGAACCTTCCGGTGTGCCTGGCGGGTTGAGAGTCCGGCGGGTTCAGCTCGTCGATCTTCGACCTGACCTTTTCAGACTCTTCCACGACCGCCTGCTGGTTATCGCCGGCCTTTGCAAGAAGGTCCTGGCGGGCCGACCTGTCGCGCTCGATTCGCTGCTGTCTGTCTTCGAGCTCGCGGGCAGTGGCGTCGACCTCGCTCTTATTCCGCCTGAGTTCCGCGAGGGACTGCTCCAGTCTCTCCGACTCGAGCTTCACGCTCTCTATCAGCTCGGAGTCCTGGTCCGTCACTTTCTCTATGTATTCCGATCGGGCCAGGAAGTCGGTGAGGTCGCTGGAGGACAGCAGCATCTCGAGGTTCGTGGAGTTCCCGTTGACATAGATGCTCCTTATGCGAAGCGCCAGCGCCTCTCGCTTTTTAGAGAGCCTTTCCTTCTTGACGCCGATCTCTTCTGTGACCGAGCCGATGCTCGCCTCGAGCTCGTCCGACTTGTTCTGAAGCTCGGAGATGCGCGCGTTCGTGTCCTTCATCTCCTCCTCGAGAGTCACAACCTCTCTTACAATGGTATCCTTGTCCGGCCTCGTATCTTTTGGCGGGGGGTCGGCCAGCGCAGGCTTGGAAGAGTAGCCTAGTTGCAGCGCACAGGCGGCGAAGGCGAGCGCAAGTAAGGCAACCACCGAAATGACCAGCAACCGGCGGCTAGCGCGCCGAAACCGCTTGTCAGGTTCGGGAATGCCTTTGCGGTGTTCAATAATGCTTTTTACTTTATGCTTTCCGGGGCAAAACATGGGTTAAGATTATAGGTGAACGGATTTTGAGAATCAAACGCGATGCCTTTTCATCAAAGGATTCTGGAATGTTAAACCAGGCTTCGCCGTATGCGTGAAGCATACTTCCCGGGGTGAGAAATGGCAGGTGAAAAAAAGGTCGTGGGGCTCAACCCTACCCTCGGTGAAGTCGAACGCGCCGCACGCGAGGGTGATACGGCGGTCCTGCTAAAGGCCCTTGAGGATGCTTCGCTCGAGGTGCGTAACGCCGCCGTCGAGGCGCTGGGCCAGGTGGGCGGAGAGCGGGCGAAGGTCGCGTTGATGTCCGTGGCGCGCGACCGGAGGGGCGAAAGGCCGGAAGTCAGGATATCAGCCCTGGGCGCCCTCGAGGGGGTGCACAGCGTGGAGCGCTACGCCTCGATACTCGAGGAGTTCATAACTGGAGACAGCAGGAAGGTCGTCGCCGCCGCCCGCAGGATGCTCGAGTCGGTGGACCCGGAGGGTTACCCGCTCCGCCTCGTCGAGCGCCGGTGCCTGGACCACGCGGCCATCTCCGTGTACGGAAGGGCGGGAGTGGAGGCTGCAGTCCGGCTGCTCAGCGGGTTCGTCACTGACAGGATGGAGGCGGGAGACCTCACAGACACGGGCAACTGGGGAAAGGTATACGCGGCGACAAGGGCGCTCGGGCGCATCGGAGGCGATGAAGCAGGACGGACGCTTCAGGCGCTTCTTGACTGGCTGTCGAGCGCCGGAGGACAGGGTGGGAAGTGGCTGGAAAAAGAGCGCCTTTCGAAGATAAGGGACGCAGCCCGGGCATCAATCGAAAAGGCGGGGAAGGGTTAGGCAAGCAATCGGCCAATGATTGAATAAATTGACGAATCTCATTATGGATAAGCGCCGTTATCCTTTATAAGTATAATAAGCAGGCAGAAGTGGATTGACGGAGGGCTGTATTTGAGATCTGTCGGAATCGCGTCACGCTCGGCGGGCTGGCTAGGCGAAAAGAAGCTTTCACGGATACTGCTCCTGCTCGGTGGGGCAATCCTTGTTGTTGCTGTTGTCGGCATCTTCCTTTTCCTGTTGATACAGGACATGGTGGCCTTTGGAACTTTCCCCAGAAGCATCTCCATCGTAGGGGTCGATGTCTCAGGGCTCTCCAAGACGGAAGCGCTCGAGAAGTGCAGGACGGACCTTGCGGAGCTGGCGAACCGCCCCTTGAGCCTCAAGGTCGATGAGGATAACTACCAGGCTAGTCCGCAGGAGATAGGGCTGAAGCTCGAGTACCAGACCATGGTCGACGAGGCTTACAGGGAAGCCTGGAACGTCAACGTTTTCGAGCGCATGGCCAGGCGTTTCATCAACAGGCCGAAGACGATAAACGTGTCTTTGATGGCTGTCACGGATGATGCAAAGGTCAATGATTTCGTCAATCGAGCCCTCGGGTCCATCAACAGGACTCCTCAAGACGCGTACGTGGATGTCACGAACGGGACCGCCGTGATCGTTCCCGCGAAAGACGGCCGCCAGGCCGACCAGAACCAGCTCCTGGCGGACACGAAGGAAGCGCTGGGAACCCCGGAGCGTACCGTGAACGTCCAGGCGACGATGACCCCGGCGGCTGTAAACGACTCTGCGTTCGGAAGGCTCCTCATCATCAACCTCTCTGCACACACCATTTCGCTTTATGAGCGCGACAAGCTCCTCGCCCAGTACCCGGTCGCCTGCGGTTCTCCGAAGTTTCCAACCCCTATAGGGCAGTGGAAGGTCATCCTCAAGGAGAGGAATCCCGCCTGGAGGAACCCCGGTTCGGCCTGGGCGAAGAGTATGCCGCCTTACATACCACCCGGTCCCGGCAACCCGCTCGGTACGCGAGCCCTGACGACGAACGCCGGGGGCATCTTGATACACGGCACCCCTTCTCCATGGTCCGTAGGGCGGTCCGTATCGCACGGCTGCGTCAGGATGTACATGAAGGACGTCGAGCAGCTCTTCGAGATGGTCGAGGTCAACGCGCCTGTTTACATCATAAGGGCTGCAGGTGACCCCGGGTTCGACGTCACTAAAAAGCCTTTCTGGCAGAAGTAGAAAAAAGCCGTCCTCGCGGGACGTAAAATCTTTCATTAAAAATAAATACACTTAACTCTTGACGTCCGAGCAGGAGTTTAATAGATTCAGACTCGCCCTCAAGAGGTTTGAAGGAAAACGGGTCGGCTAGTCCGGAACGGACCCTGAAAGTCGCTTGAGGGCGAACCTTTTTGAAGACAGGTCCCCTGCTCCTTCCATCGAAAAGCTTCCCTTACCGGTCACTTTTCAGGCATTCTATACATGTCATGCTATGAGCGTCTGGAGGGGAGGTCTCTTGTCGGGGCTTGAGGAAAGGATAAAGCTGGCGCGCGGCGCGGGGGAGGTCGACCTCCTGCTGACCAACTGCAGGCTGGTTAACGTCCTTTTAGGGACTATTCACCCGGCCTCGATTGCAGTGGCCGGGGACACCATAGTCGGGATCGACGGCGAGTACAGCGCGCGTGAGACTGTGGACATCGGGGGGAGGTACGTGGCGCCCGGGTTCGCCGACGCCCACGTCCACCTCGAGAGCTCGATGGTGAGTGTACCGGGTTTCGCGGAAGCGGTCGTCCCACGCGGAGTGACTACGGTCTTCACCGATTGCCACGAGATCGCTAACGTCATGGGCCTCGAGGGTATCCGATATATGATCGAGTCGGCTACTGGTCTACCGATAGACGTGTTCATAATGCTCCCCCCCTGCGTCCCCGCTACCCCCCTCGAGACATCGGGGGCGGTTCTCGAGGCGGGAGACCTTGAGCTGATGACCGGTGAGCCCGGCGTTATCGGCCTGGGCGAGTTGATGAACTTCCCTGGCACGATAGCCGGAGACCCGCGGATCCTGGCCAAGCTCGCACTCTTTCCCGGCGGACCCGTGGACGGACATGCCCCCGGCCTCTCGGGGAACGACCTCTCTGCATATATCGCTGCTGGTCCCGAATCGGACCACGAGTGCACCACCGTCGAAGAAGCTACCGAGAAGCTTCAGAAGGGGATGTACGTCTTCATGAGGGAGGGAACGGGCGCCCGAAACCTGCTCGACCTACTGCCGGTTCTAAACTCGGAGAATAGCTCACGCTTGTGCCTGTGCACCGACGACCGCCACCCTGCGGATCTTCTGCAGCGGGGCAGTATCGATTCGCTGATAACAATGGCGATAGGCGCTGGGATATCAACGGTGACCGCGATACAGATGGCCACCATCAACACGGCCCGGCGGTTCGAGCTGCGCGCACGGGGCGCGGTGGCAGTCGGCTACCGGGCCGACATGGTTGTCGTGAGTGACCTCGCGTCGATGAGCGTAGACATGGTCTTCAAGGACGGGCGCCTGGTTGCCGAGGGCGGGGAGCTGATATCGACAGCCGGGAAAGGGGCGAGCATCCCCCCTTCATCTTTCGACGTCGCAGGATTCAGCAAGGACAGGTTGAGGATACCGGCTTCGGCCGGCAAAGCCAGGGTCATCGGGCTCGTCCCGGACCAGATAGTCACGCAGTCGCTCCTGCTCGATGCTCCCTCTGAGAAAGGCGATGCCGTGCCGGATACCGGGCAGGACATCCTGAAGCTCGCGGTGGTCGAGCGCCACAGTGGGACCGGGAACGTGGGCCTCGGATTCGTCAGGGGGTTCGGCCTCGAGCGAGGCGCCATGGCTTCGAGCGTCGCCCACGACTCGCATAACATTGTGGTGGCGGGCACTTCTGACGAGGACATGGCCGCTGCCGTCGAAAAGGTTATCGAGATGGGCGGAGGGCAGGTAGTCGTGGCGGCCGGCGAGGTCAGGGCCTCCGTGTCACTCCCTGTTGCCGGGTTGATGTCCCCCCTTCCCTTGTCGGATGTCGCGATTGAGGTGGAGAAGCTCCAGAAGGCCGCGGCTGACCTCGGCTGTCGCGTGACGGACCCGTTCATGACTATGGGTTTCCTCGCGCTCCCGGTCATACCGGAGCTCAAGCTCACCGACAGAGGGCTCGTGGACGTCGGAAGGTTTGAGATCGTCCCTCTTTTTACGGACTGATCGAGGGCGATTCAGTCGGTCGGAAAATCCAGGAGGTCCTCCCTCCCGAGCTCCTGGAGCGTGAGCCTGTAGTTCGCGTAGAAGGGTTTCATCATAGGCAGGAGCTTCATGGCCTTTGGTATCGGCCCCTTTGCCTTTATGAGCCCGCGCGTTATCGCGGACATCAGGTTGAGCTTCTGCATCCAGAAAAGGTGTGCCGTGAACGCTTCCATGCTCATCGAGATCTCCGGGACCAGGTCGCACGGACCGGTGATAAGGTCTATGGGGTCCTTCGTGCAGTCGACTGTTATCTCCGGGACCACATCCGGTCCCCACCTCTCCTCGTCGTAATACTTGAAGTTGACGATGAGCTTTGTCTTCTGGAACTTCGGTGCTATCTCAGGATCGCTGAGGGTCTTCTCGCATACCCTTCGCGCTATCTCGTACATCTCTTCGGGGGAAACATCAGGCCGGTCGGCCTTGTTGTACTTCGCCATTTACTGCTCCTTTCCGATGCCGCAGGGAAGAGCTGGACGGGGTAATTCTAGCACAGCCTGCTCACCTTGAGGCACTTCTCCTCCCGTCAAAGGAACGCCCGGGCACCCTCGCTAATACTCTGTTAGATAAACGCTTGTTTGGCAAAGAAATATGAGCTTGTTGAAACGCCGGTCCCGAAAACCGAACGGGGAAGAACCAGAATCGCCTGATGCGGAGGGGTCCGCCGACTCGCCGCACGAGGTGGAGGTCCTCTCCCGAGATTTCTTCGAGCTCGAGCCCGAAGAGGTATCGTCATATCGGCCACCTACGCCGGAGCTTGCGCCGCGAAGCCGGCGAAGGCTGAAGGCCGCCGTCGCAATCCTGGTCTCAGCGGCACTTGTTGGCGGCTTGATAGCGGCGCTCATAATCCTCTGGCCTTCGTCCAGGGTCAACGTACCGGACCTGGTCGGCAAGATACTCAGCGAGGCGATGGATACCGCCAGGAGTTCCGGTTTTAGCCCGAGGGTCGAGGGCTGGGCTTACTCCGGGAAGCACTCGGACGGGGTGGTGCTC
>JAENXM010000346.1 GCA_016649525.1 Actinomycetota bacterium | reverse complement strand
TCCTGGACCTCCTGCGGTATCTTGTAAGGGTCGTAGTAGCTCGGTGAGCGCACTATACCGGCCAGCATCGCACACTCAGCAAGCGTGAGCTGTTCGGGCACCTTCCCGAAATATTTACTGGCGGCCGTATAGATACCGTAGCACCCGTGGCCGAAATAGATATCATTGAGGTAGAGCTCGAGTATCTTGTCCTTTGAGTATTTCCTCTCCAGCTGATACGCGAGATTGGCTTCCTGTATCTTACGCCAGAGGGTTCGTTCTGGTCCGACGTATGCGTTCTTCACGTATTGCTGGGTGATCGTGCTGCCACCCTGCACGACGGTGCCCCGGACAACGTTAGCCCATAGAGCTCGGATTACCGCTTTCCAGTTTATCCCGCTGTGACTGAAGAACTCGCTGTCCTCGATCGCAATGAACGCCTTTTGAAGGTGATCCGGTATTTTCTCGAGGGCTATCACCTCACGGTTCTTGTCCCCGTGCAGCTCGGTAAGGAGAGTGCCGTCGGATGCGAACACCTTGGAGTTCTGCGCCGTCTTGAAACCGGTGAGTGAGGAGAGCTTGGGCAGGCCTGCCCCCGAGTAGAACCACAGCACGGCTCCGCCCAGCAGAATTACGATGCTCAGAAAGACAACGAAACTTATCCTAATCAGTATTTTCATGTTCCATCATTTAAACAACATTTTTAACAATAATAACATCTATTCTCACTTATTTGTTTACAAATATATAGAATGTTATCAGTTATTCTGGATGGCGGATGTCGATCCCCTCGAGAAGATCCCGGCAGGGGGCCGGGGCATTTGGATTATAATACTACGCGTTTGGCTAATATGGGGTGAATCGAAAGGCCCGCTGAAGCCGGGGCAGGAAAGGTCCGACATGTCCATTGAAGAGAAAGTAGAAGAGCAGATAGAGCTCATAACTTCCGGGGCAGTAGAACTCATACCCGAGAAAGAGATGCGCGCCAAGATCGAGAGGTCTATCCGGGACAAAAGGCCGCTGATAATAAAGCTCGGCGTCGACCCGACCAGGCCCGACCTCCACATAGGCCATTCGGTCCCTTTAAACAAGCTAAGACATTTTCAGCAACTGGGACACCAGATCGTTCTCATAATCGGCGATTTCACCTCGTTGATAGGCGACCCCAGCGAGCAGGACACGACGAGGCCAGTCCTCACTCCTGACGAAGTGGAGAGGAATGCACGCACGTACATAGAGCAGGCGGGAAAGATCATAGACGCGCGCAGGGCGCGCCTGGTGCGGAACAGCGAGTGGCTCGCCCCGCTCAAGTTCAAGGATGTTCTGGAGCTTTCCTCCAAGTTCACGGTGGCGCGCATACTGGAACGAGACGATTTCAGCCGCCGCTACAAGGACAACAAACCGCTCGGACTTCACGAGTTCCTGTACCCCGTGATGCAGGCTTACGACTCTGTAGTGCTGCACGCAGACGTAGAGATAGGAGGGACCGACCAGAAGTTCAACATTATCGCGGGGCGAAACCTGCAGCGGGCAATGGGACAGGAGCCGCAGTGCGTCCTCACCCTTCCTTTGCTGGAGGGCACTGACGGCGTGGAGAAGATGAGCAAGAGCCTAAACAACGACGTGGGGCTTACCGATCCACCCAACGAGATGTTCGGCAAGTTGATGTCGATACCCGACGAGATCATGTGGAAGTATTTCGGGCTTGTGACACAGATGGAGCCACGCGAGATAGAGAATATACGCGGAGATGTCGACTCGGGCAGTCTGAACCCCCGTGATGCAAAGGAGAGAC
>JAENXM010000165.1 GCA_016649525.1 Actinomycetota bacterium | reverse complement strand
CTTGCCCTGGAAGATGATCCTGCCGCCCTCGTCCCACATCTCCGTGACGATCGTCTCGCCCGGGAAGACGTGCCGGCTGAACCTGACCTTTACCGACTTGAACTTCTCCGGGTCGTTGTCGCAGTAGGACTTGAGCACCGCGCGGCAGGCATGCCCGAAGGTACAGAGCCCGTGCAGGATCGGCTTCTCGTAGCCCGCCATCGACGCGAAGTTCGGGTCCACGTGCAGTGGGTTGATGTCGCCGCTCAGGCGGTAGATCAGCGCCTGCTGCGGGAGCGTCTTCATCTCCACGACCTTGTCCGGCGCCCTGTCCGGCGGCTCGTTTCCGGCCGCCGGCCCCTTCTCGCCCCCGAACCCGCCCTCTCCGCGGATGAACGTCCCGAAGACGTTGTAATAGACTACGTCACCGGTCTCGTCCTTCGTCTCGGCCTCGAGCTCGATGAGCGCTCCTTTACCCTTGTCGTAGATGTTCGCCACCCTCGGATAGGTAGTAAGCGTGCCCGAGGTCGGGACGGGGTGCTTCCGGATCTCGAGGTACTGCTCCCCGTGGAGCAACATCATGAGGTTTATCTCCACGCCCTCGACGCCAAGGAGGCCCATCAGGGCCGGGAACGGCGGAACCACCCCGAATGACGGCAGCACAAAGAGACCGGGGTCGTTCTCGTAGACGTACTTGAGCTCCTCCGGGTCTGCAGGGTCAGCACCGGCACCGACGCCCAGCGCATAAAGCATGATGGTCTTCTGGTCATACTCGTAGGCAAGCGGTGGTAACTCCGCCCCGAGCGCTTTTGATATGTCTATCGGCATGCTCTACACCCCCCTCTATTCGATCTTCATGTGGCTGAGAGCGTGCATGGTCTGCGCGGTCGCCGCCTCGTACTCGACGGCGCCCTCCAGAGACGTGATCTCGCTTACCTTCGAGGCAATGTCCTCGATGGTCACTGCGCCGGGATCATCGAAGAAAACACCCGGACCCTCGGTCACCGCCGCGCGGCTGAAGTACCCGCCTCCGGATACCATCATGGCGCCCGAGAGCTCGCACTGCTCGCTGACCAGGTACGCCGCCATCGGGGATACAAACTCGGGCAACAGTTTCTCCACGACCTGCGGGGGCAGGACCGTCGCGGTGAGGCGAGTGCCGGCGATTGGCACAAGCGTGTTTGCCTTGATGTTGTACTTAGCGCCCTCGAGCTTCACCGTGTTCATCAAGCCGGCGATTCCCAACTTAGCCGCACCGTAGTTCGTCTGACCGAAGTTGCCGTAAAGGCCCGCTGCCGAAGCCGTTGAGAGGATGCGCCCGTAACCGGCCTCCCTCATGTGGGGGAAAACCGCCTTTGTGCAGAAGAAAGTGCCGGAGAGGTGCACCGCTATCACGAGGTCCCAGTCCTGGGCTTCCATCTTCATCATGCTCTTATCGCGCAGAATGCCTGCGTTGTTAACGAGGATGTCGATCTTCCCATATGCGTCTATGGCGGTCTTGATGACATTCTGCGCGCTGTCCCACTCGGAGACGCTGTCGTAGTTGGGAACCGCCTCTCCTCCGGCGTCCTTGATCTCTTTGACTACCTGTTCCGCCGCCGTGGTCCCCTTGCCCGTTCCGTCCATGGCGCCGCCGAGGTCGTTCACCACCACTTTAGCGCCGCGGCTCGCAAGCAATAAGGCGTGAGCCCTCCCGAGGCCGCCCCCCGCGCCGGTCACAATAGCAACCCGGTCATCGAATCTTATCTCGTCTGCCATCTCCCATCTCCTTTCCTCTGACTTCCCCCAACCTTCTAACTTTGCCGTCCGAGAAACGTATTCTATAACTATTCAACCCGAGTTGCACCAGTGGACTAGATGATAGGATTACTCTAACAAAGGATGGTGATAACCATGTATAAGGAACTTTTTAATCTTACCGACAGGGTGGCAATCGTCACCGGAGGCAGTCGTGGGATCGGAGAAGCGATAGCGCTCGCGCTCTCAGAGTTCGGCGCCAAGGTCGTCCTCTCGAGCCGCAAGATCGAGGGCCTGAACGCGGTAAAGGAGAAGATAGAGGCGCAGGGTGGTCGGGCCCACTGCATCCCCGCGCACATGGGGGACCTCGGTTCTCTCCAGGCCGTTGTGGACGAGACGCTCGAAGTCTACGGCACGATTGACATACTTGTCAACAACGCGGCGACAAACCCGATATTCGGGCCGATAATGGACGCCGAGGAAGCCGCCTGGGACAAGATAATGGACGTTAACCTCAAGGGGATCTTCTTCCTCACCAAGGCGGCGGGTAGAATGATGCTCGAAAAGGGGAAGGGCTCTGTAATAAACATCAGCACAGAGGCGGCCGTCAGGCCGGCTCCCTTCCTTGGTGTCTACAGCATAAGCAAGGCCGGGGTCGACATGGTCACCAAGAGCTTCGCACAGGAATGGGGTCCGCAGGGGATCCGGGTGAACGGCATCGCGCCCGGACTCGTGCAGACCAGTTTCAGCCAGGCCCTGTGGGCAAATGAAGAGATACTGCAGGTGGCCCTGTCCAGGGTACCGCTCGGCCGGATAGCCCAGGCCTCGGAGATAGCCGGTCTCGCTGTATTCCTGGCCTCTGACGCCGCGAACTTCATAACCGGACAGACCGTCGCCGTCGACGGCGGGTCGATGCTCCTGTGATAAGCATATGACCCGGATATCCGCCTTCATCGCACCCTTTTTTCTCTCAGGTCATGTAGTCAGCGGCGAGTACAGCCCGATCCGCCTCTTCCTCATGAGGATATTCGCCCGCTACATCGAAGTACCGCTTCTGCATCTCTCATACCTCGCCTGCGTCGGAAGGCTCAAGTTCCTCTCCAAGTTCTTCCTCACGCGCTGGCTCATCGTTTACCCCATCGCGTATCCCTTCGGGCACTGGGGGGATACAGGTCGTCCCGTGCCGCTCAATGAGCTGGTAGAGATGGTGGAGGGCCTCGAGGGAAGACTGGCCGTAGGGCCCTGCCGCTGCCGCATCGGCCACAAAGCCTGCGACCATCCGATGGAGGCCGACATCGTCATTAAGACCGGGACGGATGTGTGGCTCGAGGCTTTCCCCGATAAATACCGGGTGATCGACAGAGAAGAGGCCGTCCGCATCATAAGGGATTGCTCCGAGCAGGGCCTCTTCCACATGGTCTTCCTTCACTGCCTGCTGGGCGGAGCCGTAAACGAGTACGTCATCTGCAACTGCTGTACGGACGGCTGCGTGCCTTACATCCTGAACAGGAGCCTTGGCCAGCCCGTCTATCCGCTCGTCAGGGGCGAGTGGCGCGTCGAAGTAGACCCTGCACTCTGCCTGGGATGCGGCGAGTGCGTGAAGGCCTGCCCCTTCTCCGCCCGCAGACTGAGAGAAGGGGTCTCAGAGGTACTCGATTGCTTCGGCTGCGGACTGTGCGCCGGGAGATGCCCAGTCGGAGCGAGCATCATTGCAGAGAGGACGCTGTAAAACCAGATTTCACTGGCCCCAGCGGCTCCGCTCCTGCTCACGCGGCCTGACAAAACCCTCGAGGAAGCCCCAACCGTAAACCGCGAGCGTTATCAGGCAGGCGGGAACGTGCAGTGCCCAGGCCGGATCCTGTCTTAGGAGGTAGCCCTTGACCGACTGAAAGACCAAAGGAAAGATAAGCAGACAATAGATTATGAACTTCACGACTCCGCCCTTTTTCGTCTTATCCCACGGATAGCTCCGCATGCCGAGAGAGCGATAGTAGTGAAAGTCCCTGGTCCTTCGCAGCTGCTTGCGCGCAAAGGTCGCGAGCCCCTGCCCGTAGAGATGGACGATGCCTGTTTTGACCTTCGCGAAGCGGTCGTGCCCCCGAACGACGAGCTCGTGAATCACATCTATGTCGAAAAGGTAATCGCCGACCTCCAGCGATCCCAGAAGGCTCCGTCTCACCATGAATCCGTTCGCTCCCATCGTCGGCAGAGCCCCGGACTCGAGGCGGACCTCCAGGTAGTCACCGCGGTCGGCCACCTCGACCACCAGCCCCGTCCAGCGGCCCGAGAGCGTACACATACGGTCATAGTTCCCGAGGAAATAACAGAGCGGGTCGTTCATCCCCATCAGGGCGCAGTACCTTGTCAGCGCCGGGTCGGCCCGGCGGTGCTCATATTCCAGTGGTTCGGAACCCGCGATCCGGGAATCGGAGAAAGGAGCGGTCATCCGCTCCAGCCAGTCATCTCCCGTCAGGATGTTGTCGCTGTCAACGAGCGCGATTATCTCACCTGAAGCCGCCTTGACTCCAGCCGCCTTGCCCGCCTCCCCTGTCTTCCTGAAGTTGTCGATAACGACACAGCCATGTGCCTCGGCAACAGAAAGGGTGTCGTCACTAGAGCCACCGTCGGCTACGACGACCTCCACGTTGCCTCCATACTCCTGCCGCTCGATGCTCTCCAGGCATCCTGGGAGGGTCCTGCCCGCGTTCAAGGT
>JAENXM010000194.1 GCA_016649525.1 Actinomycetota bacterium | reverse complement strand
TCTCGAACGTGCTGACCGAACAGATAGTCGGATTTTACGACACCGAAACGAAGGACATCACCATCGTCGGGGGCACGATGGACGAGATCACGATGGCGCACGAGATAACCCACGGCCTGCAGGACCAGAACTTCGACCTGGAAAAGCCGCCTCTCGATAACGAGGAGTACAACGGGGACAACGACCTCGCGGTCACGTCCCTCGTCGAAGGCGACGCGATGGTAACCATGCTCGACTACGCCCTGGAATACATCGACGTCGAGAAGCTCACGGAAGCAGAGCTGGCGGAATCCGGTACGTCTTCAGAGGAGCTGGACAAGGCTCCCGCTTACATAAGGGAAAGCCTGCTGTTCCCGTACGAGGAAGGGATGAACTTCGTCGAGCAGTTGAAAAAGAGCAGGGAGCTCGCGGGAGTTGACGCGGCCTTTCGTGACCCGCCGCTCTCCACCGAGCAGATAATACATCCCGACAAGTACCTCAAGAAAAGGGACGACCCGCGACCCGTCCCCCTCCCTGACATCTCCGGCGCCCTCGGGCCGAAGTGGAAACTCATAAACAGCGACTGCATGGGCGAGTTCGACGTCAGGGTCTGGTTCGACGAGTACGACGGGCTCATTACTGCGAAGGACGCTGCGGCGGGGTGGGGAGGAAACACCATCCAGTACTACCAGGGCCCAGGCAAGGACAACGTCGTCGTCAACATGTTCGCCTGGGACGCCCCCGGGGACGCGCAGGAGTTCTTCAACGCTTATGCGAAGCTCATCGAGAAGCGCTTCAAGAAGAAAGCGGAAAAAGTCGGAGGCGCCGAGGGCTGGTACCTTTACGAAGCGAACGGCGAGCTCTTCTACTGCGGCATCACCGGTGACAGCACCCTGTGTGTTCAGGCACCTGACCAGGAGACCTTGCAGAAGGTTCTGAACAACTACCCGCAGTTCCAGAGACCAGCTTAAGGTCGATGAAACCTGCGTGACGTCTTGCGATTCACATGATAGTATTGCACGCAGTGTCGTAAAGCCTATTGACCCGGGAGGTGGGTCGGATGTCCGTCACCTTATTCACTAAGTCTTCCCGACCTGGAAAGTCCACAGTATCTATCGCAGCACTCTTATCGTTGATGCTGGCCATATCGATGGTCTCTCTTCTGGGAGTCCCGGCGGCAGCAGCGCCGGGGGACATCACCGCCTGCTCGACAGACTCGGTCGGTACCTTCGGGACCGCCAACAGCGGTTGGTGGTTTCTCATTCCGACAGCTTCCTCTATCAGTTTAGACGGCAGGTACGTAGCGTTCGACTCCTACGCCATAAACCTTGTCGCGGGCGACACGAACGGCGTCGCCGATGTATTCAGAAAGGACCTTCTCACGCAAGAGGTTGTGCGCTGCTCGACGAACGCCGCTGGGGGGCAGGTGACCGGCGGCGATTCCATATGGCCCTCGATAAGCGCCGACGGGAGGTACGTCGCGTTCCAGTCGGCCGCGACCGACATCGTTGGGGCGAGCACCGCGTTAAGGGCCCACATATACCGGAAAGACCTTCTGACGGGAGCGATTGAACGATGTTCCCTCGGGCTCGCCAGCGCTGAGGCTGATAACCTCTCATCGGTCGCCAGCATGACGCCGGACGGAAGGTATGTTGCCTTTGAGTCGCTTGCCACCAACCTGGTGCCGGGTGACACCAACGGGTTTTATGACATCTTCAGGTTCGACGTGAGTACCACGACTACCGAGCGCTGCTCCACCAACGCCACGGGGGGGCAAGCTACGGTCGGCGATTCCATGCTGCCTTCAATAAACGCGAGCGGCAGGTACGTCGCCTTCCGGTCGGGGTCTACGGATATCATGGCCGGCATTACACCGGGCAGGACCCATGTCTACCGCAAGGACGTAACGACAAACGCGATACAGCTCTGCTCGAACTCGGCGGCCGGAACCGAGGCTGATGCCAACTCAAACCTTCCGTCGATCAGCGGGGAAGGCAGGTTTGTAGCCTTCCAATCGAGCGCAACCAACCTCGTTACCGGCGACACGAACGGCTTCATCGACATTTTCCGAAAGGACCTCCTCACGAATGACATCGTGCGCTGCTCTCTGAGCGCCGCCGGAGCGCAGACAGACAACAGCTCCGGGGTTCCATCCATAAGCGCCGACGGCAGGTTCGTGGCGTTCCATTCCATTGCCACCAACCTGGTCACGGCCGACACGAACGGTTTCAGGGACATTTTCCGCAAGGACCTCCTGACCGGAGACGTCGTGCTCTGCTCGACCAGCGCGGCGGCGGTACAGAGCAACAACGATTCCAACCTACCATCCCTTAGCCCGGACGGAAAATACGTCACTTTCGAGTCGCTGGCCAACAACCTGACTGCGGGTGCAACCGGTGGCTTTACCAATGTTTATCGCAAGGAGCTCGAGGTGACCTACCCGAACTGGTACCTCGCCGAAGGGACAACCGCCTGGGGCTTCAGCGCATACATCACGATTGAGAACCCGAACACCACGGGAGTCACCGTCGATATCACCTACATGACGAACACAGGCAGTACAGCCGGCCCGTCACTGATCCTTCCCCCGCAGTCGCAGACCACCGTGGACCCGAACCTGACTGTTCCCAACCAGGACTTCTCCACGGCAGTGTTCTGCAGGGAGGGACTGACAATCGCGGTTGACCGCACCATGACCTGGACGGGGACGGGTGCCGCCTCCCCCGAGGGGCACAACTCGGTCGGGGTGACATCCCCAGATACGGCCTGGTACCTGCCCGAGGGCTCCTCCGAGTGGGGCTTCGAGTGCTGGCTCCTCATCCAGAACCCGAACAACGTTGATGCCACCTGCCAGGTCACCTACATGAGAGAGGGGGCTGCGGCAGTGACCCTTCCCAAGACGGTGCCCGCCAACTCCCGCAGGACCTACAACATGGAGACCGACATAGGCAGGTTTGATTCATCCATACGCGTCACCTCCGACTACCCGGTCATCCCCGAGAGGGCGATGTACCGAAACAACAGGAGAGAGGGGCACGACTCCATCGGCACCACGCAGACGGCGGTAGACTACTACCTCGCCGAGGGAACGACCGCCTGGGGCTTCACCAACTACGTGCTGGTGCAGAACCCGCAGGACACTGCAACCGATGTCACCATCACCTACATGACCCCGGTGGGCCCGGTACCCCAGCCCGCTTTCACAATGCCCGCTAACAGCCGCGAGACCATCCGGGTCGACGATATCCCCGCGGTGAGCAACACCGACCTGTCCACACAGGTGCACGGCTCTCAACCTATCATCGCCGTGCGGGCCATGTACTGGGACAACGGGACCGGGGAGGCCTGCCACGACTCGATAGGGATGCCCAGGCCGCATACCACCTTCTACCTCCCCGACGGACAGACGAGCGAAGGGCGTGAGACCTGGACGCTCATACAGAACCCCAACTCCACGCCGGTCGCTGTTGAGGTCTCCTACCTCTCGCCCTCCGGAGTGGCGCCCGTTGTCTTCTTTGACAATGTACCCGCCAACTCGAGAAAGACCTACAACATGGTTGACAACGGGATATCGGGCAGGGCGGCCGTCATGGTACGCTCCCTCACCCCGAACAACAAGATAATGGTGGAGAGGGCCATGTACTGGGACAGCCGGGGAGCCGGCACGGACACAATCGGAGGGTATTCGGACTGACGGACCTAGATCTCAAGGTCTAGAGCGAACATAATCGCTTCTCTGACCTCAACCATCTTTTCAGATGTCAGCGCTGTGACACGCTCTGATAGAAGAGACTTCGGAACGGTTAGGAT
>JAENXM010000240.1 GCA_016649525.1 Actinomycetota bacterium | reverse complement strand
CTCAACTGGACGTCAGTTTTGGCAGCACTCTCGAGATCGCTTTGCAGCATTAACCCTTTGGCGTATGCCGCATGGGAAAGCACGCCGAAGAGCAGAGATACGCCTGCAAGACAATTCGCGATAAACATCAACCAGAACATCCATCCCTTGTTCCCGGATATCATGTTCAATATGAATGACATGCCCAGGAACACCTCGAAGGCTGCAACAACTAGAAGCCAGTTGGTCACCGTCATCCTTACTTTTTCAAATTTTGTCCCAATCACTTTTGGTTCGCTCGTCGCCTTTTCTTCGGGTTTGGCCTCTTCCTTGGGTTCATCCGGCTTCAGCTCGTCCAATTTCGTCTCCTTTCCTCTGGGCTTTTCATCTCCCTATTTTTAAGAATGCCGGAAGACCAGCATAACAGATATCATGGCCTTTCTCCCCAGAGATGTCCATTCAAGAGTTAGATACGGAAGGCCGAAAAAACCGATGCTCAACCGACTCTAGTCATTTTGCCACTCGCCCAGCAGGTCCTTTATCTTCACTGCCCTGTATAGCTCGTACTTCTTACCGGGTACCGATATAGCCTCGCGCGGACAGAAAGCGATGCATCTCATGCACTGTTGACACGCCGGACCGAATGATGGGTATTCGTCATATCCTATGTTCCCAACCGGACAGAGCTTCTCGCAGTACCCACAGCCGTTGCATGCCTCGCGGTCGACTCTATACTTTTCCCCAATCTCCGCAAGCTTCCTCCACACAATGGGCCGCGAATTGAGCCAGTAGAAGGCGTCCGAAAGCACGGGGACCCTCAGCCAGTGGGAAGTGCCATCGACGAGCCTTCCCGCGTAAACGGAAGCTCTCTCGAGCCCCCGGGCAACCGTCCTTTGGTTTCTATCCTTGTTGACCTTACCGGGAAACCAGTTTCCGGGCATGGTGATCTCTTTTGCCCCGATAGGCCTGTAGCCTTTCTTGACGAGCACCCTCTTGAGCGGCCCTACGATAGCCCCGGAGAATATGGACACTGTGTCAACCATGAATATCTTCGTGCCGTCGGCGTCAGGAAGCGTCCGCGCGAAGTCCCACACAAGCGGGAAGGTGGACTGTGCGGCCACCGGGAAGGCTAGACCGATAACATGCGACAGGTCCACAGCGGACGGGTCCGAATTCTCGATTCTATGCAGATTCACGATGCGTCCGTTCTGCTCGAACACCTCCACCATCCGCCGAGCCACGAGCAGTGTGTTCCCGGTGCCCGTGAAGTAGTACAAATCTATCGTGTTGCTTATCAATTCTTTCCCCATTATCCGAATATTTCTTTTTGTGAATCGGTAATACTGCCTGATAGCCAAAATAACGATAGCTGAAGAACCCGTGTGGATTATCGAACCCAGAGACCAGCGAGAGAACCGAGGGTCCTCAGATGCTGTTTCTCGAGCTTTCGACCCTCTTCGCCCATTCGGAGCCGGGGCCGCTGACCGCCGCATAGCCGGAGAGCTCGAGCGCCGTCTGCGCCGCGCCCCAGTAGTGCGTCACGAAATCAGCCGCCTGCTGTATGGCGATCTCCCAGTTCGGCCAGGTGCAGTACTCGCCGTCCGCGGGGATACCGCCCGCTATCTGTGGCTGCGGGCCTTTCATCCCCCACGCGTTGTGGTTCGTTGTATAAAGAGTGCCGGCAGTGGCGCATGAGCTCTCGGCCTCGGCGAGCCCAACCAGCAGTCTCGCGCTCACCCCGGTACTCTGCTCAGCCTGCACGAACACAATCCCGTAGCCCGTCAAAGGACTCCGCTTCCTGGCGAGGTACGAGTTTATCCTGTGGGAGAGCTCGGTCTGGGGTAGAGCCATGAGTCTCGCCACTATCGGATCCGCCGCAGCCAGCCTGTTCCAGGCATCGGTAAGCTTCGCCTCAATGTCGCACTTGCGCATGAGCGCCCAGTTGAACCTGGACTGCTGTGCCCGCCGCTTCTCGGTAATCTCCCGTTCCTGTTGGCCAAAAATCGCCTCGGTCACCTTCATCTGTTCCACGAGTCGCGCGTCCTCCATGGCGATCTCATCGGCCCAGGCCGCCCTGTCGATGAAGTCTATTAAGTCCCTGGAGCCGAAGAGCCTCTCTATCCCGGAAATCCTCCCGGATTTGTAAATGGCTACTATTCTGTCGTTGAATTGTTCCTTCTGGCGTTCGAGTTGTTTTCTCGTCTTGTCGCGCAGTACCCTCGCTTCGTCGGCCTGCATGTTGAAAACCGCGAGGCCCGCCTGAATCTCTTCGTACTCTTTGTTGGCCCGGGCAAGCTGGGTGTTCAGCGATTCGATCTCGCCGACCACGCTGGCAGTATCATTCGAGGGAGCCGAAAGAGCCGCCGAGAAACCACCGGAAATGCACGACAGGAGCAGAACGGAAACGGCTACGGACAGCGCTCTCTTCGCCACCCGTTTGTCCGTTTTTCCTATCGGAGGAGTATTATCGAATCGCCTGTTCTCTTTCTTGAATATGATGCAAGACATACGTTGGCACCTACTCAGTCCCAATAGATTCTACACCATCGACGCTGACCCGGGCACATGATATCTTAAAAGAAATAACCGAAACGGTACAACCGATCAATAAACGCGCTTTACAGTGACCGCACCACTCGGACATTCCCGCCACTGTCCTCTATTACAAAGCCTGATTTTCGGAGAGCCTTCAACGCCCCGGCCCTCTTCTTCTTGTCCTCGAAGCAGACGATGGCGCAGTTCCCGCAAGTCGTGTATGTGTCAAACCGGCTCCGCGCCAGTATCCCCTGCCCGTACTCGGGATATCCGGGCATCGGCTGGCTCAACCGCACGAAGTTAGGGAGCTCGGGATGCTCGGAGCGCTTTTTAAAGTATGCCGCCGAGAGCCGGGCAAGGAGCTTCACCATCTCCGCGTCGTCCTCCGGGATGGGGTGGTCTGCGGGAGCCCAGGTGGACCACTTCCCGTCGCGGCTCAACCCGGCAAAACCGGCGCAGCTTATGGCGCACCTGGCGTGAAGGCCTTTCTTCGCGTGGGTGATCTCTCTTCCGCCCATTGTGAAGGTCACCTTCTCAGTAAGACTCATGAATCCCGCCGGGCACG
>JAENXM010000253.1 GCA_016649525.1 Actinomycetota bacterium | reverse complement strand
TCCTTGAAGAAAGTGAAAACCAGCACCAGTACAACCACCGTCACCACCGCCAGGACCAGGATGTCGCTCCCGGTGTTAGTCAGTATGCTGCCCCAGAGCAATTCCAGGGCACTAGACCTGGTGCCGGGCATTATTCCCAAGAAAAGGAATCCAATCCCCAGCATAAAAGAGAAGATAACGCCCAGGCTTCCCGATAACATCCGGCTCGGGATCGAGTTCCACTACGACTTCGAGGTGAACGGGGAAAACGCTGAAGAGGTTGCCGCGGCCCTTTCGGAGAATGGTCTCCACCTGGCCGCGCTCAGCCCCGGCGCCCACCGCTACTTCGCTTACGGTGGCACAGCATCGCTCGACCCGGGCGAGCGCAAGAGGGCCGAGGAGTATGCACTTCGTAATATAGATCTCATCTACGGCCCGATGCGCCGCGCGTGGCACCCCGAGCCCGGGATGTCCCCGGCTCTGATCCTCTGGAACGGTTCCTGGGGATACGACATCGCTACCCCGGCAATGGGACGGATGTATCAGAACCTGAAGGAAAGCGTGGCCGGCCTCTGCCGGTACGAGGCCGAAAAGGGAGGGGAGCTCTTCATAGCCATCGAGCCCAAGCCGAACGAGGGGCATCCTGCGATGCTGCTCCCGACGGTAGCGAGCGCCATCCTCTTCTGGAGAAGGCTCGCCGAGGAGTACGGGATATCGCTCGAGCGAAAAGGGATAAACAAGGAGTTCGGCCACTCGGAGATGATAGGCCTCGACCACGTCTATGATACCGTCGAAGAGATCGACAACGGCATGCTCGTCCACATGCACCTGAACAGCCAGGGTTACAACGACGGCATCATCCTGGGCGGCCCGGGCAAGTTCGACATCGACCACGGGGTTCGCATCAACGGGATGAACGTCGCCATCGCGGCGCTGGTGCGGGAGGCGGGTTTCCCCAGGTGGAAGGGCCACGACATACAGGTCCGGCCTTACGACAACGCTGAACAGGGGCTGGACCGTGTGGTAAGGAGCATCCTGAGCTGGGAGGCGTGCGAGCGCGCCGCAGGTGAGATGGACAGGGGTCGACTGCTCGATGCCCTGGCCGGGCGCGAGACCGCCCGCGCAGAGGACATCATGCGGGCCGCTGTCGTAAGTGCATGCAGGCACTTCGAGGAGATGTACGGGGAGTAAGGGCTAGGGCTGATTCCCGACAATAAGTTCCCTGTAATATTGTCCGGTAAGGCTGAACTTGCCGTCCCTGATGTTGTCAGCCGCAGCCTTGTTCGCGGTTTCGACCAGTTGTGAATAAGGTAGATTCCCTATCTGCTCGTTGTACCCGATATACGAGAAGAAATAATTTACCCAGAAAGGAGATACATACTCGATCTGCTCGAGGTTCGCCAGGTCGACCATCGCCTTCAGGAACCTCTGGTCGAGCGGCTGCCAGAAAGAGAACACGTCCCGCCCGTAAATCTTATCATTGGCCGCGATACCGGTCGCACTCTCTCCCTTCCCTGCCTTGTACAGCCACATCTCGTCCATGACGACCCTCTTGCCGTGTTGCCTGGCAAGCTCGGCGGTCTGGATGGTATTGGTAATAATCGATGTGCCGAGTGGATAAACGTGTATCGAGAGAAAGTCCAGGGAAGGGTTCTGCACCAGCCTTTGGTTAAAGGTAATCGGTTCCCACGAGGAGCCTCCCGCTCCTACCAGCGTGTTCTTTTTATCGAGGCCGTCGGTCACGAACTTCACGAACTCCGCGAAGCGGTCTGAATCGTCGAGTTCCGGCATGCCAAGGAGCCTTGCCTCCGTGTCCGGCTCGCCGCAGATATTGAGGTAATCGGGTGAGAGCTCGTCGATGATGGTCTGGTCCATCCGCAGGACTTCTTTTTTGAACTGGTCGAAGGTGAGCCCGGCGTAATCCGCTTCGATACCTGAAAACGGCGTATTGGCGAACAGCACGAACGCCTCCACGTCCATCTTCATGCCTCTTTTCCTCACTTCCTGAGCCACCTGCCTGTAGAAGGAAACGTAACGAGAGTAGTCCTTGAAGCCGGGAGTGAACAGGGGATAGCCCACGCAGACCGTGACCCCCTGTATGCCGAGCTCCTGGAAGCGGTCGAGGTAGGCTGCCACCCCCTGCTTCGCATAGGGACTCAACAGGTCGGCCCCCCTGTTGGCGTTGGCGACAAGCAGTTCAGCGCCGAAGGTGATCGGATACTTCTTCCCCTTGAGCCGTGACGAGAGATAAGAATCGAGCTTGGCGAGCCCCCCGTCGTAATCAGAATAGAGTTGCTGGTATTCCGATGGGACGTTCACGTCGGAACTGCTGTATCCTTTGACTTTGACCTCAATGGTCTTTGTATGCGGGTTGGGACGGCTGAGCAGGGCGACCATGACCGCCAGGACAGCTATGACACAGGCTACTGCGATGGCAATCAACGTGTAGAAAAGAACTCTTCTGCGACCAGAATCTCTCATCTCGAGCTATATTCTATCCGCCGGTAACCCGTGAACAAAGGGACCCGACTGGTGACAGATACCGTTGGCGGAGTTAGTCCTCCGATTGTAGCGGCCCGGAACCCCTGATAACATCATCACTGCAGTATCAGGGCTTTCTCGGACATCAGATATACAAGAACATGAAACACGACAAGCTGGACTGTCACATCCATATCCTGCCTCCCGCGAGGATTCGCGGGCTGGTGCGCTGGATAAAGAAGCCCTTTCCCGAACACCCTTCCTGCGAAGACATGACGCCTGAGGATATCCTCGAGGACCTTCGCGAGTGCGGCGTGGGAACGGTGTTCAACCTGGTCTTCCCGCTCAAAGAGGAAGAAACCGAATCGCTGAACGAGTTCAGCAGGGAG
>JAENXM010000174.1 GCA_016649525.1 Actinomycetota bacterium | reverse complement strand
GGGGTCGGCTGTTATGACCTTATCGACTCCCGCTTTTTTCATCTTCTCGATGTTCGCGGCGGCGAGCGTCTCGAAGTAGTCGCGGTCGCCGATGAGCAGGAGCGCGCTCCCGCTCGATACCTCCTCAGGACCCAGCGTACCGAAGTCGATGCCGCCCTTCTCCAGTACACGGGCTACCGCCTGCATCCTGGGGTAGAGCGAAGGGAAGCTCGCATAGTCATCTCCGACGAACAACAGGTAATCGACCTTCTCGTCGAGAGCGTTCTTTATCAACAGATCCTTTGCCCATTCGACCCTCTTCTCGGCCGGCACACCGTAAGGGTTGTCGTACTTCTCGACGTTTGAAAGCATCTCGGAGAAGAGCTCGAGGGGCGCCCACTCGTCGAGCACCGCATCCTCGCGCAACAGCTCTATCACCTTCAGTGGATGCATCTCCTTCACGGGGAAGCAGCGGTCCTGACAGGAGCCGCATAGCATGCAGGTATAGAGAGCGTGCTTCATGCGCTCGTCTGGTTCTATCTCGAAGAGGTCCAGGCAGCGTGCGATCTCGAGCTTGCCCGAAGCGTAGTAGGCCTCGTAGCGGAAGCGCGTCCCGGACGGGCAGTTCCGCCAGAAGCGCGGGTCCTCGCATTCCTGGGCCATCACCGCCTGGCAGAGCTTGCACTTGCCGCATATCGAGAAGTCCTCCCGCAGCTCGGCTAACACCTCGCGGGGGGCTGTTATCCTGCGCTCCATCGCTAGACTCCTTCCAGTAGCTCGTCAGGGTTCAGGAAACCCTTCGGGTCGACCGCCCGCTTGAACATCTTTACTACCTCGACATACGATGGGTCGGTCAGTGAATAAACCATCTCGGCTACCTTTCCGGTGGGCTTGTCGATGAAGGCCCTGTTATCGAGAAGCGACTCAAAAGCTTTGAGGTATGCCTTTTCCGCGGAGGCGGAAGCCTTCTCGTCGGCAGGGTCGTAATACAGGTCGGCCTCGCAGTAGGCCGCCCCACCGAAGTAGCTCGGGACGAATATCCTGCCGAGCTCCCCGGGCTCGACCCCAGAGGCGGATGCCGCCTCGTCTATAACGCTGAATGTATCCGGCATGTTCTTGAAGTACTGGTAGCAGAAGACGTGGCGGCATCGGCCACGGTAGTAGTCCCTGTCGTAGACGTACCAGGGTTTTTCGAGCAGCGCCTCCAGCTGCTGCGGCACCGCCCCGCGGAGGAGCTTACCGCCCAACTCCTTTGACGCTTCCTTTATGTAACCATCCCAGAGATCTACCAGGTCCCGGTAGTGCTCGAGAGTTATGACCACCGTCCAGGGGTTCAACTTCTTCTTTGCCTGAGCGACCTTGCCGGTGTCGCCGCCGGCGAGCAATACCGAGAGGTAGCGGTCGTTCGCGCAGAAGGCCTCGAAGCACCACTCTGCGCGGCTGACCCTGTAGACGAGGTCCTTCGCGGGCCCGACGTCGTCGAATCCGAACGCCAGCAGCCTCCGCTCCTCGCGGTTCGGGTAGGTGTAGACGAGGCCGTAATAGGGGATGCCGAATATGTCCTCGGAGGCTCCGAAGAACGGCGAGAACTGCGGGCCCTGGTCCTCGCGGAAGTCCGCGTGTCCCTCGTCGGCCATCTGCTGGGAGCCCGAGACCCATACCTGCCCGTCCGCCATCATGGCGTGGAAGATCGAGAGGTGCGGGTGACGGTAGCCGCCGGAGCCCATGAGTACATCCCGGTCTATGTAAGAGCGGACGACCGAGGGTGACTGCCCTGCAACCGGGAACAGCAGTCTCTGGTTCTCCTTCGTGAGTTCCTTCTGGAGCTGCTCGAAGGTGACCCCGGCGTATACGTGCGCGGTGAGGTTCCGGGTGTCGATCTTCTTTATGTGGTTCATCCTGGAAAGGTCTAATAGGATGCCCTCGCGACCCGCCAGAGCCGCGTCTTCAATGTATTTACGTTTCACCGAGAACAGAGGCATCTCGTTCTCGAACGAGAAAGCGCATGCGTCGGCGAGCTGGTCGACGTCCCGGGGTGTGACGAGCAGCAGTTCCGCCCTGTCGATGGGGTCTCTGAAATAGGGTGCGAGTACCTTCTCACCGCTTCTGACGTTCTCTCCGAACATCCTGGTGAGTTCTCTGGCGACGCTCGAGTCCATTTATCCTCCCGGTGTTTCTTCCCTGGCCTGCTCCGCCTCAGCCGACATCGACGATTGACTCGAGGCCTTTTTCGGAAAGCACCTCGGGATAGATCTTGAAAGCCGGCTTTATAACGGGAAGGAGCTTCAGCAACTTAGGCACGGAGCCCTCCGACTCGATGTCGCCGCTTGTCAGTGACTTTATGAGGTTTAGCTTCCCGAGCCAGAACCTGTGGGCGACGTCGGTGTCCATGATGAGTGTGGCGTGCGCGGTCAGGTCCTGCTTGCCGGGTGTAAGAACCATCTCATCACCGGTGCAGTTAATCCAGACCTCTCCCTCGGGGTCACTGTAGATGAAGTTGACGATCAACTTGGATTCAAGTGCTTTTTCCCTGATGTCGGGGTCCTGGGCGAGGCGGTCGAACAGGTCCGACATGCAGTCATAAAAGGTCTGGATGTCATTGAAATAAGCCATGAGGCAAATCACTTTCTTCCTATGAGCTGCTTGGTCATAACAAAAAAAGATAGAATGAGGAGCGCGTTTTTAGAGCCTACTCGCAACATTCAAGGTTCTTAATTATTATTTTACCGGTACGGGGCTGTCAATTTGCCGGCTTGCGCAGTCGCGCCGGCCGCCCTTTCGAGGGGTGATGAGGTGGCAGAGAATATTGTGGTCGGTGCGGGGCTCTCGGGGCTGGTGGCCGCCGTAAACCTGGCGCGCGAGGGACGCGAGGTCCTGGTGCTCGAAAAGGAGAATCGCGTCGGCGGTTCGCCGCTCTATCACCCTTCGCCAGAGTGGACCCCGGTGGACCTTGCAGCGTTCTCGCGGTACGAGGGAATCGACATAAGCTCCGCGGTGGCGCCGTTCAAGACGGGTCGCGTGGTCGTGTACGGCGAAATGATTCCCATAGACATGGACGCGATTTCCTCCTACATGATCGAGAGGGGACCGCGAAAAAGTTCGCTCGACACCTACCTCTATGAGCTGGCCCTCGCGGAGGGGGTCAAGTTCGAGTTCGGACATCCGGTGACCTCGTCGCATGATTTCGCCGTACTTCCTCCGGACACTATCATCTCGACAGGCCTTTACTTCGAGGGTTTCGATGCCCTGAACGTACCTTACCTGACCTCCTTTCATTTCGTAGCGCGCAAGACCATTGATGAAACAGAGGGAAACCACGTGACCATCTACCATGGTGGCTTCACCCGGGATTACTCGTATACCAGTTCCGTGAACGGGATCGCGTTCGCGCACGTCTTTCAGCGAAGCCCTCTCGGCCGGGGCGCGCTCGAGGCCTTCAAGGAGCAGGTCTTCATTTCCGAGGGGCTCGAGTTCGAGAGCTGGGAGCACTTCACCTTCCCGGTGCCGGCGGCCTCTGCTAAAAACCCGCGGCTGTTTGCCGGTAACAAAATACTGGCCGGCACTCTTGCGGGCTGCATGGAGTCGTACATGTTCTTCGGAATGCTGGGGGCGCTCGTCTCCGGGAAGATAGCTGCGATCGCTGTCTCGGACAAGGCACGGGCGCTAGAGGAGTTCGAGCTCGCGACAGCCAGGTTCCGGGCGGCATATGTATTGAGGCGGACCGCGAACATGCTCCCTCACGCTGTGCAGAGGCACGCCCTCCAGTTCGCGCTCGGGCGTGCGTTCGACAGTCCTTCTGTCGCGAAGACGGTTCGGGAGTCGATGCCGGGCTGGCTGAACTGCAAACGGGCGTGAAATATCGCTTTAGAACAACTGGCTGGAGGTTTGATGCAAAAGAGAGTGGTAGTGGTAGGCGCCGGGATGCCGGTCGCGGGCCTGTTGAGCTGATGGTTGCTAGGGAGACCGGGGGCTGGCTCGACTGGCTCGAGGAGCGTGACAGGGGACCTGCGGGAGATGAAGGTGCCGAATGGCTCGAGCGGACGGCGGACCGCGTCATCGACAAAGCCTACCTGAAGCCAATTGACACGGTGGTCGACATCGGTGCTGGCACAGGCCTTCTGACGATGAAGGCCGCCCGCGCGGCACCGCGCGGCAGGGT
>JAENXM010000093.1 GCA_016649525.1 Actinomycetota bacterium | reverse complement strand
TCTCTGCCCCGGGGAGGATGCTGTCAAGCTCAATCAATAACTTGACCCACTCCGGCCCGCCGACTATGGCCAACTTGTCGAAGTCATTCCTATACTTGCCGATTCCGACTTTGAAGTCCTCTACCATGGCCATCGGCTCCCAGCCTTTGAAGTCATCGTCCATGTAGAACAAGAGATGTACTTTGCCCTCCTCTTTGGCTGCGGCCTCCAGGCGTGGAATGAGGAGTTCATCGTAGTCCTTCCTGCTGAGCTTGCCGGTTGCCCTGACTCCCAGGACGTTACCCTGGCTTTCTTCAAGAATTTCAAACATCTTCAATTCACCTTCTTTTAAAACTCAATAACATGGGACGGACAATATCACAAAGTCATTAAGGCCTCTACCGTGTAGTATGTAGGAGCCGTTACGCGACGGGATTCTTACTCACTTCTGTGCGTGCAGACAGCCGCCGGACATGTGTGCATTTTGAACGAGCCGTATTTCCCGCTCCATTGATCTCCTTGGTTATTTTCGGTTGGCTTAACACAAACACATCTTGAAGTCGGGAAAGTTCATGCACTCTGCCACGAGAAAGTTCCTGTTGAGCGTATTGGAAATATGACGTGCTGTTCCTCAGAAGTTACTTTTGTTGAGATATGCGCAATTTTCTTGAATCTGGATATCCTATGAAAAAAATAAAATAGGATAATTTATTGTGGGGGCTCAGGAGGCTCCGGAGGCGTAGAGGGCATTCCTTCACTGAACTTGAAAATCATAATATATTGACCATTTCCCAATTCTATCACGGAAGGATCAGCGGTAATCATGCCTAGCTGGGAATGGAAGGACTGTCCCGTTCTTGAGAAAGACCTGCCGTCTTTCGATGTTGATATATCTATGCCTGCTGTGTAGAGGTAGTAAGTTCCATTCTTGAAAAAGACGTCGGGAACCGATCCACCGTCGAAAGCAAGCCCTTCTTCCTTGAAATTGAGCCCGTCTGAAGACACCGCGTAAAGCACCCTGTTTACGTCAGCATTCATGTCAATGTTCCCGACATACATGTTCCACTCATCACCCACTTTTATTACGTCGGGATCGAATACGTTAGCAGAAGTGAACCGAACGCCGTCTTCCTGGGTGAAGTTTTCGCCATCGTCAGATATCGCTGAGTAGATTTTGGATTTGAAATCTGGATTGTTGGGGTCAGGCTTCTGGCCGAAATCGAGGTAATACAACCTGATCCTACCGTCGTCAAGCAATAAAGGATCGGGGTCGACGATGATCCTGTCTCCGATTCCCTTTACTTTCAATATCTTTCTATCCGACCAGGCATTCCCGTCGTCAGTCGACTTGATCATGCCGAGCTGTTCGGGAAGTCCATCTTCTGTGACATCAACAAAGTAGACAAAGATCACCTCATCTTTATACACCGCAGCCGGCACAGAAGCGTGCTCGGCCAGCAATTCCCCCGAGTCACTCCAGTTGAGAAGGTCGTTGCTCGTGGCGTAGGATACTTTGTCTTTGTACGGCCCGCCCTCCATGGCCGACCAGTTATACTGCTGGTAGTCTTTCTTCGCCTCAGTCTCTTCCGCTGTCTCTTCGCCCACCGGCTCTTTCTTTGCTTCCTCTTTCCCACCACAGGAAACAGAAAGACAACCAACAGATATTAAAGCGACAACTACCAGAAACAGGACGATATATCTGACCCCATTTTTCATCGGCTACCCCATGAGCAGCTGATCAGCGAAATCCCACTATCATTCTACCATCTTAAGCTCTGAGAACGAGCTCTCAAGGACTTGAGCAGGTGTGCAGTTTGAACGAGACGGTTTTCCCTCTCCATTGACCCCACCGTGAACCGATGCCTGCTTAGCCTTTGTGGAACGATGTGTCATCGGTGCCTGGCACCGCTTCGTCAACGCTATATGTTTTGCGACGTGCCGACTGGCTGACACCGTCTCGCGGGCTCGAGCCGTGGTAAAATATCGGCGTTGGAAGAAGGGATGGAGGATTTCGGCTGAGTGGAGCAGTACCCCTGCCTGTATCGTGGCCGGGTGCCGCGTCTTTCAGAAAGCTCCTCAGTCAAAGCGACATCCGAACTGGTATTGTCGGCGCGGACAACGGTACCGGGGGGATACGAAGACAAAGCCATGGTAACGCGCTCGAACAGGTGGACTGTTATCTCGAACTTCCGTAATTTCTCCAACGGGTGGGCGAGCCTTGTGAACGCAGAGAATCGCAACCGCGAGTAAGGGGTGCAAATGAGACAGAGGATACTCAATGGAGTCGGACGTTCCTTTCTCCTGGCGCTCAGTGTTTTCCGGCTCACCAGCGTGGCGTACATCGGCGCCGGGACGGGCAGCCTGATAATACAGGTGGTCCTCGCGTCAATGCTCGGCGCGGCGGTGGTGACAAGGATCTACTGGCAGAGGATCAAGGAGTTCTTCTCCCGGAACAAGGAAGAGGACAGCGCGCACGGTGAATAAGGGCAACGGCATCGTCCCCGGCTCTTTCAGGGACCCGAGCGGCTTCCTCTTCACCGAAGGCGGCGTACTCTACCGCCAGGTAAACAGGCAGTACCGGGATAACTACGACGCGCTGGTCGAATCCGGGCTGCTGGAACAATTGACCGGAGAAGGCTTCCTGGTGAGGCACGACGTGGCCGATATCCCGGCCCCCGTGCCCGAGACCGCCTACCTGGTCATACGGCCTGAGAGGGTCCCTTTCATCTCATATCCATACGAGTGGAGTTTCAGCCAGCTCAAGGACGCGGCGCTGGCAACCCTCCGGGTACAGAACGCCGCCCTCGAGCGCGGCCTCGTCCTGAAGGACGCGAGCGCGTATAACATACAGTTCGCCGGAGGCAGGCCCGTCCTCATCGATACCCTCTCTTTCGAGGCGTACGAGGAAGGCAGACCCTGGGTCGCCTATCGGCAGTTCTGCCAGCACTTCCTGGCGCCCCTGGCCCTCGCCGCGCTCGCGGACATCCGGCTCATGCAGCTACTTCGCGTCTATATCGACGGCGTGCCCCTCGACCTTGCCGCCGCCCTGCTGCCTTTCCGCTCCAGGCTGAGGTTCGGCCTGCTCACGCATCTCCACCTCCACGCGAGGAGCGAGAAGCATTACGAGGTCAAGTCGGTCGACGCCATGGAGATAAGGGGGGTCACCCGGAACGCCCTGCTCGGCCTGATAGGCAGCCTCGAAAAGACGGTCACCAAGCTCCGCTGGAAAGCGGCCGGCACGGAGTGGGCCGAGTACTACGAAGAGACGAACTACTCTTCCGACGCAATGGAGCGGAAGAAGAGCCTGGTGAGTGATTACCTCGGTCGGGTGAAACCGGGCGTGGTATGGGACCTGGGCGCCAACACCGGTGTGTTCAGCCGCATCGCCGCGGAGGGGGGCGCCCTGACCGTTTCCATGGACAACGACCCGGCGTGCGTCGAGAGGAACTACCTCGACTCCCTGGAGTGCGGGTACGGCAATATCCTCCCGTTGCTCGTGGACCTGGCCAATCCCAGCCCCGGCACAGGCTGGCGGAACCGGGAGCGCGAGCCGCTCCTGTCGCGGGGGCCGGCGGACGTGGCGCTCGCCCTCGCCCTCGTCCACCACCTTGCCATCTCCAACAACGTGCCGTTCACGAAGCTCGCCGGTTTCTTCAGCGACCTCTGCCGCCACCTCGTCATCGAGTTCGTGCCCAAGAGCGACTCGCAGGTGCGGCGCCTCCTCCTCTCGCGGGAGGACGTGTTCGGCGAGTACGACAGGGAGCACTTCGAAGCCGCGTTCGAGGAGCGGTTCGCGCTCGAAGCGAAAGACGAAATACCGGGTACGGGGCGGACCCTCTACCTCATGAGGAAAAAGGAAGAATAAGTGCAGTTCGCATTCCACCCCTTCCTTTTCTCCATTGCCCCAATCCTCTTCCTCTACGCGTTCAACATCGACCAGGTGAGGTTCTCCGACGCCATCCTCCCGCTCGTGGTGAGCCTTGCGGTCACCACGGTCCTGTTCTTCGCCCTGTCCGCTATCCTGAAGAACCGTCGCGAGGCGGGCATGCTGGTCTCTCTCGGCCTGGTCCTCTTCTACTCATACGGGCACCTCATGAACGTCCTGCATGAAATCGATATTCTGGACAAAACGGCAGTCTGGCTGCCGGTGTATGCGGTGCTCTTCGCGGCCGGCGTCTACCTCATCGTGAGGTACCGGGAAAGGCTCTCCACGCCGACGGCCGCCCTGAACGTGGTCGCTGCCGCTCTCGTCGTCATGTCGCTCTTCAACATAATCCAGCACGAGTTCCGCTCGAGGCCTGACATACCCCGTCCCAGGGTCGGATTGAAGGAGGGCGCAGAGCTGCCGAAACCCTCGGAGCTCCCCGATATCTACTACATAGTGGTCGACTCATACGGCGCCGAGAGCACCCTCGAGGACTTCTACGGCTACGACAACGGTGACTTCCTGCGATTCCTCGAAGACAGGGGGTTCTATATCCCGAAAGACAGCCGGAGCAACTACTTCGAGACGTTCCTCTCGCTCTCTTCGTCGCTCAACATGGAGTACCTGAACTTCCTGGAGAAGGACCCGGGCAGGGAATCCACCGACCGCTCGATACCGTACGAGATGCTCCAGGACAACGAGGCGTCCCGCTTCCTCAAGTCGAAGGGGTACAAGTTCGTCTTCTTCGGCTCCGGCTGGTCCGCGACGTTTTACAACCCCAAAGCGGACCTCAACTTCACGGAGAACCACCTGTTCGGAAAAGAGTTCTGGAACACCTTGATCAGAACAACGGTCCTGAGGCCGTTCGCGACCAACTGGTTATTTACCAGGGAGGGCGTGCTCACGACCTTTGAGCAGATGCCGCAGGTCGCCGGGCGGTTCGAGGACCCGTGCTTCGTGTTCGCCCACATCATCCCCCCCCACCACCCGTTCCGTTTCGACGCGGAAGGTAACAAGCCCGTTGCCCTCGGCGGAGGTGTCGCCGCGAAAAAGAAGGCGTACATCGACCAGGTCCGGTTCGTCAACGGCAGGCTCGAAGAAGTGGTAAGCAGGCTGCTGTCCGGTGAGGGAAAGAAGCCGGTTATCATCATCCAGGGGGACCACGGGCCCATCTACGCCCCCAACCGCAGAAGCGACGAGGAGACGCCGGGTGACGGCAAGCCCCTAAAGACCTTCCTTCGCCAGCGTTCGGGCATCTTGAACGCCTACTACCTCCCCACCGGGGACGGCGCCACGGCAAAGCTCTATGAGGGAATATCCCCGGTGAACACTTTCCGGGAGGTGCTCAACCTCTACCTGATGACCGACCTCGCGAGGCTGCCCGACCGTTGCTACCACTCGACCTACGGCCAACCGTACAATTTCAAGGACGTGACCGACGAGGTGAAAGCGGTGGACTGACCCGCCCGTCGGTGTGATACTGCGGGTGGTCGTTGTCCCCGCGCGTGTGGGGGTGGACTGTCCGACAGGGAATATAACGAGGGGTAGAGAAAACACTAAGCATGGCAAGCTCTATGTCAGTGAGTTTTGCACGCGCGTTGCAGGATGATGAAACTGACTTCAAGTGGACAGGTCCAGGAAAGCGCGTCATTACGCCGTTTGTTGCAGTTTGATGCAACTCCGCGCAACTGGATGAAAGCGTGCCGAATTAACTTCCCAGGCTGAAGGTCGCGGCCCAAGGAGCTCGACGGTTAAGGGATCGGGATACGCCAGCTAGATTCGTCACTTCACTCTGTGGTGTACTCATTCCTTTTATTAATAAGCTCCTCTCCCTTGTTGTAGAGCTCGTCACGCTTGCTGTCGTATTGCGAGACGTTGTTGTTGTAATTCGCCACGGCGTTTGCGTCGTATTGATCGATTGTGGCCGAGGCGTTTGTCATGTAGTTGGCTTCTTCCCATGCCACTTCGACTCTCTGGATTGCGGTGTCGATGTACTCGATTGTCAGCTTGGCCGGGGCCTTGTAGTCCTCCAGGTCGCCGCCCTGGAGATCCAAGACCTTCTGATATGCTGCTTTGGCCCTATCTCCTTCACTCTTAATGGGAGCAACCTGCGGCGACAGTCCGTTGATTCTGTCCTGGAGCGGTTGGTAAGGCGGTATATACGGGGTGCTGTTGCAGTACGTCATAAACTCATCAAAACCGTTAAAGAATGCCTCGGCCTTCTGTCTGAAGGACTCGTATATGGCGTCGGCTTGTTCCATGTAATCGCTGGCAAAAGCCCACCCGAAAGTCGAGGGCGAGATGTACCATTGCCCGCCTTTCTTCACCAGGTCAATTGTCCATGGTTCCTTCGAGTAGTCTTCGGTTATCTTTTTTCCTTCACGCTCGTACGTTTCGGACCCTTCCACCACCTTCACAGTAGCCGTATCACCGCTGACCTTCGTCTCGTACTTAAGTCCACTGACAGTTATACCCCCGGAGATGCCTTGGTAGTATTTATCCTTAAACGCTTTTTCCATTTCCGGATTGTTTTGGAAGTAGTCAGTATCCAGGATATCCATCACGGCATTAATATCCGTGCTTTTCTCAGCCTCAAAGAGTTTATCGACGACTTGCTCCGGGCCAGTGCCCTTGAAGACCACGAGTACCAGTACCAATACGATAGCTACAATTACGAGTAATCCCACTATACCCACTACCAGGGCCATAAGGGTCTTCCTGGACTTCTTTGCAGGCTCGGGTGGGGCAAAAGGTGCGGCTCCGGGTGCGGCCGGAGGGACGGCAGGGCCGGGCGGAGCTTCAGGACCCTTGGGGGCGGGAGGAATCGGAACGGCTCCGGCACCTTGTACCACTTCAGCCGGCTTCACAGGCGCACCACAGTGAGAGCAAAACCCTTCTCCCGGGGTCAGTTCGTTGCCGCACTTGGAACAGTATGCCTTCTCCTCCCCGG
>JAENXM010000345.1 GCA_016649525.1 Actinomycetota bacterium | reverse complement strand
CTTAGACTTACCCGGCCGCCGTCCTGGCAGTTTAGCCTGTTCATTAAGAAGTGGCTGCCCGCCGGATAGTCGCTCGATAGCGTATCTTGAGGAGCTGAGTTATAAAAGCGTGCATCTCACGGCTCAGAGCGGAGTTCACTGAGACGCGCAGTCTTCCCTCGTTTTCCGCCTTACGGCATCCGGGGATGTCTTCGGACAGGATCGCAGCAGGTGCCAGATCCAGAAAAGCCTCGATGTCCGATGGGGGCAGAGGGTCGGCGTTCCCCCGTGACCGGTTTACCAGAAGAATGATTTCAGCCGGAGAACACTGTTGCCTTCTGATCTCGTCGAGGGCTTTTCTGGCTCCGCCCAGGCACGCGGGTTCGGGAGTTACGACGAGCACAACCGAGTCTACAAGGTCGATCGCAGCTCTGGTTACACCGTTGAACGCAGGTGGAGTATCCACGAGAAGGTAGTCGCATTCTGCCGCAAGAGCGGGCAGAAGACGCCGGATGTGCGACCAATCTATGAAGTCCGCATCCGAAGCTGAAGACGGTGAGGGCAGCAGGAAGACCCCGCACGGGCTTTTCATGAGGGCGTTACCAAGGATGCGGCTGTCTATTTCGTCAAGCACCGGCAAGAGATCGGCGATGGTGTAATCTCCCCGGGAAAGTGGCACATCGAGGCGATAGTGGAGATCGCCCCGGTGCATGTCGAGGTCGACAGCTATGACGTTCGGGCCCGCGCGTGAAAGCAGGGCGGAGGTTTCGGCAAGGAGGGTAGTTGTGCCCACACCGCCCTTCCCTCCATGAAATACTATCTTCTGGAGAGGCGCGTTTCGGATTCCTTGAGTTCGGGCCAGCCCGGATTTGCCGGGTACGGTCTTGTCCATTACTTAATAACTGTTGAGAAGACGCTCGGCTGCTATGAAGGCGAAAGCTAGCAATCCAGGCAAATGCTAACACAAGCAAAGCAAGCAGTCAAATGTGATCGGCATTGAGCACGGTTTTCACGAAAGGCGGGACTGTGAAGTACTGTGCACTTTAAGAAATGTGAAGAAAAGCGCTATATAGTATAATTTTTAGGGCCATATTCATTGTTGTAGAATTGAGCAGGTAACTTTGTTGGTTCGACGGCACAGGGGTCCTGTTACCCCATTTTGAATATCTCCTCAGAGGGTAGTTTTGTGTTCTGGTGTACACCATATTCCGGGGATGATTTATGGCTAGCAAGGCCGGGATACGCACTCTGGTAAGAAGGGCGAAGAACCGCGACCAGGAAGCGTTCGGCGCCCTCTATGACGAGTACGTGGACCCGATATTCAGGTACGTCTATTACAAGGTCGGCAACTTCGCCGAGTCGCAGGACCTCACGGGGCAGACTTTCCTCAAGGCTTTCGAGAACATCGATTCCTACGAGATGAGGGACGTCGCCTTCAGCTCGTGGCTCTACCGCATCGCGCATAACCTTGTGGTCGACTACTACCGCAAGGAGTCAAAGCGGGAGAGTGTCCCGATTGAGGAACACCCCATGGTTGTTGCAACCGAGGGGAACCCTGTTGAGACTGTGCTTGCCGACATGGATAGTGATAGGTTATACATGGCAATGCGGAAACTAACACACGACCAGAGGGAAATCGTGTTACTTAAGTTCATCGACAATTTATCAAACGCCGAGGTGGCGGAGATAATGGGGATATCAGTAGGCGCTGTGAAATCGGCGCAGAGGAGGGGACTGCTCGCTCTGAACAAGATTCTGAGTGACTCGAGCGGGACCGATTATCTGGAGCGGTAAAGGTGGTCG
>JAENXM010000007.1 GCA_016649525.1 Actinomycetota bacterium | reverse complement strand
GCTTGCTCTCTCGTCACAGTCTAGTAATTCTTTTATTTGGAGCCCTTTCCTTTGGCCTGCAGGAGCGGGGCATCGAGACCGTTCAGCGAGAATACTAACGCCTTTCAGGTTTTTACGGTATGGTCATGTGACATTTGCGGGAAATGCTTTACCACCTTTGCAGGGCCCCCCGTATACTTGTAGAATGTAAAAACACTTTATTCGAAGAGAGATTCTGCTGAAGAAGGGGGGAAACGGCATGTCAAAGTTCATTATGTTGAGCAGCCTTACCGACGAGGGTGCGGCGACCATCAAGAAGAATCCCGACAGGATACTGGAGGTAAACAAGGACGTCGAAGCGCTTGGCGGGAAGGTGGTCGACCAGTACGCAGTCATAGGCGAGTATGACTTCGTCAACATCCTAGAGGCTCCGGACGTGGAGACGATCGCAAGGATCTCGGTCGAACTCGGTTCGCGCGGCTCAGTGCATATAAAGACGCTTGCGGCGATACCCGTCGAGGAGTTCATCGCAAGGATCAAATAACAATCCGTTTTTGTTTCCGAGGTCTTCGCCCCGGCAGTAAGGGGCCGCGGCTCTCGCCGGTTCGGGCTATAGGGAGGGCATCTTGGAATCGCGGGATGCTTCAATGGATGTTCTTCAGCGGGCAGCCGCGGAAGTGTTCCTTTCGCCTTGAACAAACCGCCGTACTCTGAAAAAATGATTTCTCGCAAGGTCTTTTTGAGTTGAGAACCGTGGGGGGGCAGAACTTGCCTGAAGGAACTGGTCCAAAGGATGAGGAAGAGAGGGCTGAGGGGCAGGGGGGCGGCCCGACAACAAAGGGATCCAGTACCCTCGAGACGCGCGGCGGGGAGGGGTCGAGACGGTCCCGGCCGCGAAAGCTCTCGCGGGTCGGGCAGCGCATCGTTGTGGACGGTACGGGGCGCGAATACAGGCGCGTCACTGCAGCCACGATACTCATAGTCGTCGCATTTGTGGTAAGCGCTATCGCGCTTATTTTGGTGACCTACCTCAAACCTTTCAGGGATCTATTCCCCGGCGAGTCCTATTTCTGGGTGCTCAGGGTCGGGCTGGTGGTCATGATCACCACCCTGGTGATCTATGTGGTTCTCCGGGAGAGGTCCAACCTTCGCTATGTCGAAGGCCTGCTCTCGAAACTCACCGATGTGAACCGTTATCTCAGACTCTTCATGGAAACCGGACACGAGATCGGGACGACCCTCGAACTGCCGCGCATCATGGAAGCCGTCCTGGGGCAGATACTCGCCGTAACAGGGGCCGACATGGGCGCCATCTACCTGATGGACAAAAAGAGGGACGAGCTCAGACTGAGTTTCGTGAAGGGCGCCGACCGTGAGAAGATGATGTTCAAGGAGATCAAGCTCGGCGAAGGGCGGCTCGGCGTGGCGGCGACCTCGCGTGAGATAGTGACAATGGACAACCTGGCGAAGGTCGATGAATGGGACAACGTCTTCCTCGGCGCGGCGCGTCCCGGCTCGCAGGTGATCATGCCGCTGGTGGCCAGGGAGAAGCTTATCGGAGTGCTTACGGCGGCGACCCTGGGCCGCCACGAGTTCTTTGAGGATGAGCAGGAGTTGTTAAAAGGCATAGCGGAGCTCACCAGCATGGCGGCGACCAGTTCGGAGCTCTACAGGATAGCGACGAGGAGCCTCGAGGTACTGGCCGGACAGATGGGTTTCACCGAGTCCGTACTGAGGGAGATGATGGCGGGGGTCATTACCGCGGACATGAACGGGCGGATCGCGGTCTTCAACAAGGAGGCGCAGCGCCTCACGGGGTTCACTTTCGCGGAGAAGAGCCAGGCCGAGTTGCGCTCCGAGTCGTCCCTCGATGAGAACCCCCTGGCGCCTCTGGAAAGCGGGATGCTCGAGGTGCTCGAAGTGCCGTCCTCCATCAAGGAGGGCGAAGCGCTCATAATGAAAAAGGACAGGGCGCACGTAAAGGTCAGGTACCGAGTATATCCCCTTGCAGACGGTGACGACGTGCTCGGGGTTGCAGCGGTCTTCATAGAGGCTGTTTGAGCTTTAAGCCCGGCCTCTCAGGCCGGGATGGATTAACCGGGCTAAGAGCCCGGCCTAAAAAGAAAAGTTTAGCCCGGCCTCTCAGGCCGGGATGGATTAACCGGGCTAAGAGCCCGGCCTAAAAAGAAAAGTTTAGCCCGGCCAGAAGGTTCAATCCTGGTGTGAAGGGTGATTATTTGCGGATAGGGGTCCTGGCTGATACACATCTTTCGGGGGAGCTCGTACCGGACCACGTGATCGCGGCGCTCGGGCGGGTCGACCTTATCCTTCACGCTGGCGATATCCTTGACATGCCCATCATCGAGCAGCTCAACAGGATCGCCGATACTTTCGCGGTACGGGGAAACATGGACCATCCGGACGTAACGGGCATTCTTCCGGCGAGGAGGTTCATCGAGGTCGGGGATTTCAAAATTGGGCTCACCCACGGGCAGGGCGGCCCTTCCGGCATCGTGGAGAGGGTGGCTTCCGAGTTTCGGGACGTTGATTGCATAATATTCGGGCACACCCACAACGCGCTTGTACAGGAACTGAACGGGGTCCTTTTTTTCAACCCCGGGAGTCCGACGGACAGGAGGTTCACCGAACGGAACTCTATCGGTATCCTCGAGGTTACCGACAGGATAGTGCCGCTGATAATAGAGATCGAGAGCCCCCTGGCCGGGGCGGAGACTGAAGGGAGTGTTGCGGGTGATTGACCACAAGTTTATCGGAAGAGAGTACGAGCCGACCGTGTACGAGATAGGCCGGGAGAAGATGAGAGAGTACGCGCGCGCGGTGGGTGACGAGAGTCCCCTGATCATGGACAACGAGGTGGGCAGGGCGAGCGAGTACGTCGACTGCATCGCGCCGCCGGCCTTCGCCTCTGTCTACAACCTGATGGGCGCCGCCCAGCTCTTCTTCGACCCCGAGGTGAAGCTCAACATGGCGATGCTCGTCCACGGAGAACAGGAGTTCGAGTTCCACAAGCCGGTCAAGCCGGGCGACGTCATCACCACGAAAGGCAGGATCGTGGACATCATGGAGAAGGGTAACAATGACCTGCTCGTTTACGAGGCGCGCTCGGTGAACCGGGACGGTGAGCTCGTGACCGTGGGCAGGGCCACGTTTGTGATAAGGGGGGGTAACTAGGATGGCTGTTTCATTCGAGGATGTGAACATCGGCGACGAGATACCCCCGCTCTCGGTCAGCCTTGAGCAGATGATGCTCTGGATCTACGCCGGCGCCAGCGGGGACTTCAACCTGATACACGTCGACAAGGAGTTCGGCGAGAAGGTGGGCCTCGGGGGGACCATTGCGCACGGCCTGTCAAACATGGCACGCATGGGCAGGTGCATCACCGACTGGGTCGGCGACCCGGGGAAGCTCAAGCAGTTCAAGGTCCGCTTCAGCGCGCCCGCAAAGCCCGGAGATACGGTCACCTTCAAGGGCAAGGTAACGGACAAGAAAGAGGAGGATGGAAAGAAGTCCGTGACCCTGGAGGTCTGGGCCGAGAACCAGGACGGCGCGCAGATCCTCTCGAAAGGCATGGCTGCCGTAGAGCTCTAATAGATGGGGTCAGGCCACTTTTGTTGCATCGTGTCTCTTTAGCCCGGCCTCTCAGGCCGGGATGCAATTCTCTTTAGCCCGGCCTCTCAGGCCGGGATGCAATAGAAGTGGCCTGACCCCTTAGTTTGCTATACTTAGGGACAATGTAGATGACCATTGTCGGAGGTGCGCGTTGATAAAGCTGGTTATCCCCAAGGGGAGCCTTGAGGAGCAGACGCTTTCACTTCTAAAAGACGCAGACCTCGCCGTGCGGCGGAGCAGCGACCGTGAGTACAACGCACGCATAGACGACGAGAGGATATCCCAGGTCGCCGTTCTGCGGCCCCAGGAGATAGGAAAGTATGTTGAGGAGGGCCTGTTCGACCTCGGCATAACCGGGCTCGACTGGATAGAGGAGACAGGCGCCCAGGTCGAGGTCCTCGCTGACCTCCCCTACTCTAAGACCGGTGAGGGCCGCAACCTGCGGATAGTGCTCGCGGTCCAGAGGGGAAGCGGCATCGGGAAACCTGAGGATATCCCGCCCGGGACCAGGGTCGCGACGGAATATCCCAATATCACCGCTCGCTATTTCGAGAAGCTCGGGGTACAGGTAAAGGTCATCGCGTCGGCCGGCGCCACGGAGGCGAAAGTCCCGAACATCGTCGATGCGATAGTCGAGATAACGGAGACCGGCACGACGTTGAGGGAGCACGGACTCGAGATGATAGGGGATGTTCTCGAGACATCCACGAAGTTGATAGCGAACAGGGAAAGCTACGCGGACCCCGACAAGCGGAAGCTCATGGAGGAGATACGCACGCTCCTGCTCGCCGCGCTCGAGGCCCGCGGAAAGGTCCTTTTGAAGCTGAACATCGGCGCCGAGGAGAAGCAGTCGGTGCTCGACCTGCTCCCGGCCATGAGGTCTCCGACGGTAAGCCCGCTCGCCGACGGCGGCTTCGCGGTCGAGACCGTCGTCGAGAAGAGCAAAGTGAACGAGTTGATCCCGCGCCTCAAGGATGCGGGGGCCACCGCCATCCTAGAGATCCCGCTCGGAAAACTGGTGCCGTAGGAGGGCCCTCCCCCCGTTTCACCGAAATTCTTTTTTAGTTCTTGCCATGCCGGGCGGCATTTGCGTATAATACTCCGCAATATTCTGCCGATAATATATAAGGCACACTTGAAACCACAGGGATTTATCGGATTTTCTGGAGAGAAAGTTGATGGAGACGGAAATAGCTAACTCGGAACCGAAGGACGAGGTCTTCCTCACCGAGGACGGGCGCAAGCGGCTCATCGAGGAGCTCGACAAGCTCAAGAGCAACAAGCGCCGCGAGGTCGCGGAGCGCCTTAAGAACGCCATAAGCTACGGCGACCTCATGGAGAACTCGGAATACGACGACGCCAAGAACGAGCAGGCCCGCATCGAACACAGGATTGACCAGATAGAGACCATGCTCTCGAAGGCCAAGATAATCGACCGCCGGCACGTAAAGACCAAGGAGGTCGACATAGGGTCTCTGGTCGAGATCAGGCGGGTCGGGACCGGAAAGAAGCAGGCTTATCGTATTGTGGGGCCGGCGGAGGCGAACCCCGAGAACCACATGATCTCCTACCTGAGCCCCGTCGGCAGCGCGGTGATGGGGCACAAGGTCGGGGACATCGTGCCGGTCAGCGCTCCGGTCGGTAACATCAAGTACAGGGTAATCGCCATAAAGAAGTAACGCGGCAGTTCAGTGTAAATCCTTCCTTTTCCTGCGGTTGATGGTATCCTTTTCATGGTCCTGCAAGGTCGGAAGTGCGCTGGGAGGATGTCGATGGAGCAGGTGGAAACACCGGGCGGCACGGGAGAATCCGCCGAGCGGGAAAACGAGCTGATGAAGGTCCGGCGCTCCAAGCTCCAGAGGATGCTCGACAGCGGGGCGGAGCCTTTCAAACCCCTGTACAAGTCCCCGCAGGAGATAGCGCTTTCCGGGCGACTGCATGAGCAGTTCGAGGGCCTGGAACCGGGGAGCGGCTCGGGCAAGACCGTTTCCGTGGCGGGAAGGCTGATGGCCAGGCGGGAGCACGGAAAAGCCGCTTTCGCCGATCTCTCCGATTCGGGAGGTAAGATCCAGTTGATACTGCGGCAGGACCTGCTGGGAGAAGAAGCCTACAGGGAGTTTTTGGATCTCGACATAGGGGACTGGGTCGGGGCGTCCGGCGAAGTGGTCCGGTCGAAGCGGGGGGAACTCTCCGTTGCGGCGGGCTCCTTCGAGCTTCTCTCGAAGTCCCTGCGCCCCCTTCCCGAGAAGTGGCACGGGCTCAAGGACAGGGAGACGCGCTACCGTCAGAGGTACCTCGACCTCCTGATGAACCCGCGGGCGAGAGAGGTGCTCGAGGCGAGGACGGCGGTGGTCAGGGAGCTCAGGCGCTTCCTCGACGACCGGGGCTTCATGGAGGTCGAGACCCCCATGCTTCAGCCAATTCCCGGGGGAGCGACCGCGAGGCCTTTCGTGACCCATCACAACGCGCTCGGCATGGACCTGTACCTGAGGATCGCGCCGGAGCTCTACCTCAAGAGGCTGCTGGTCGGCGGTTACGACAGGGTCTACGAGATCAACCGCAACTTCCGGAACGAGGGGATAAGCGCGAGGCACAGCCCCGAGTTCACCATGCTCGAGGCCTATGTGGCCTTCGTGGACTACCGCTACCTCATGGATTTCCTGGAGGAGATGATCGTCACCGTGGTGGAGAGGGTCCACGGAGGAGGCGAGCTCGAGTTCGCGGGCGAGCCGATAAGCATGACCCGTCCGTGGAGGCGGCTGACCATGCTGGAGGCGCTGTCGGAGTATGCCGGCATAGACGTGGACCTCGAGGCCGACCCTTCCAGGCTGAAGTCGATAGCGGAGGACAACGGGGTGGAGCTCCCTCCGGCGGCGGGCTCCGGCTGGATTGTAGCCGAGCTCTACGAGAAGCTGGTGGAACCGAGGCTGATGCAGCCGACCTTCGTCGTGGACTACCCGGAGGAGATCTCACCCCTTGCCCGGGGCAAACCGGGCTCGCCCGGGTTGACCGAGAGGTTCGAGATACTTGTAGCGGGGCAGGAGATCGCGAATGCCTTCTCCGAGCTCACCGATCCGGTCGAGCAGCGCCGAAGATTCGAGCAGCAGGCTGCCAAAGCGGCGGCAGGGGACGAGGAGGCGCACCGCGTGGACGAGGATTTCATAGCCGCGCTGGAGTACGGCATGCCACCCGCCGGCGGCATCGGCGTGGGGGTCGACAGGCTGGCCATGCTTGTCACCGGCTGCCAGAACATAAGGGACGTCATCATCTTCCCGCACCTGAGGCCGCGGGAAGGTAGGTCAACCCCCTGAGCCCGTCGAATAGGTTATCGAGGACCGGGATGGGCGAGAGTCGCCCATTGACGGATATCATCAAAATCGCTCGCCGGACGTTATATATTATGTAAGGAAACGGAGGCGCCCCGGCCGGGGGAGCGGGTGTTCTGGATGAACATTTTCTGTGACGAATGCAAGAAGAATATCGCTACGGTCTTCCTGACAAAGATCTCGGGGAACGAGGTCTCCAGGGTGCAGCTCTGCGAGGAGTGCGAGAAGAGGATGGAGGAGACGACCGAGGCCGCGAACCTGATAGCCTTCCTGCCGCACATCATCTCGGGAATGCAGGGGATGGATGAGCAGATCGTTGATGACGTGCTCTCGAGCGAGCTGATAACATGCGAGTTCTGCGGCACCTCGTTCAACGATTTCCAGAAGATAGGCTTCCTGGGGTGCTCGCAGTGTTTCGAGGCTTTCGGCGAAGCCCTCGAGAACGTGATCCAAGATTTCCAGGAAGCGGGCGAGCACCTTGGCAAGATGCCCCGCAAGATCTCGGAAACAGCCATGCTGCGGAAAAAGCTTCTGGAGCTCGAGCGGCACCTCGAGCGCCAGATAGCGGAGGAGGAGTACGAGTCGGCCGCGGCGGTCCGGGACCAGATACGGGAAATCGAGACGAGGATCGAGACGGAGGGTAAAGAGCGTGAGCGCTAGCGAGACCGCGGGTGCCGGCATCAACTGGATGGTGAAGAAGGGTCCCGGGTACCCGCTCGTGCTGTCCTGCCGCGCGCGGCTTGCAAGGAACCTCGAGGGCCTGCCGTTTCCCTCCGCCGCCGACGAGGAAGACCTTGAGCGCGCGAGGGGCATGGTGCTCGAGGCCGTCTCGCGTCGTGTGGCAGGCGAAAAGGAATGGGACATCAAGTTCGCGGAGGAGGTAAGCCGCGATGAGCTCGAGCTGATGGCGGAGGAGCACCTGACCAGCCCCGCCTTCGGGGAGAAGACCTCCGGAAGGGCGCTGGCCGTCCGCTGGCGCGACTCCAGAAGCGTCGTTGTGAATGAGGAAGACCACGTGAGGATACAGTCGATACTGCCCGGCGCCCAGTTTATGAAAGCCTGGAAGATTGCCGATAAAATAGATAGCCAGCTGGAAAGCGAGGTCCAGTACTGTTTCGACCAGAAACTGGGTTACCTGACATCTTGCCCCAGCAACGTGGGAACGGGCTTGAGGGTATCGGGGATGCTGCATCTGCCGGCTCTCTCGATAACCGGTGAGATAGCCAGGACGATAGCCGCGCTGGGGCAGGCGGGAATATATGTACGAGGTCTTTACGGTGAGGGATCCGGAGTGGCGGGGAACCTCTTCCAGATAGCGAACCGGAAGACGCTCGGGAACACCGAGGAGGGAATCGTCTCGCATATCGAGATGATAACGAGGCAGGTGGTGGACAAGGAGAGGACGGCCAGGAAGATGATGCTTCGGGAGTCGCCGCTGGAGCTCGCCGACAGGGTGTTCCGGGCTCTCGGGATCATCGAAAGGGCGAGGCGGATAGGCTTCTATGAAGCACTGGAGCTGCTCTCGCTCGTGAAGCTCGGGGTCGAGACGGAGATTATCCCGATAAAAGACTTCAGCATGATGGAGATAGTGGTGGGCATCTGCCCGTATCATATCCGCGGCATACTGGGCGGCGAGGCTGAAGACGAGGACGTAGACGCCGAGAGGGCGCCCGGCCTCCGCAGGCTCCTCGGGTTGTAGCGGGAATGATTTTGTGGGCAGGGTCCATTAGAATAATACAGTAGGAGGAATGATAAATTGTTCCAGAGGTTTTCTGACAGCGCGAGGAGGGTTGTCGTCCTGGCCCAGGAAGAGGCCAGGAAGATCAACCATAATTACATAGGTACAGAACATCTGCTCCTGGGCCTCATCCAGGAGGGCGAAGGCATAGCCGCGAAGGCCCTCGAGGCCATGCACGTGGAGCTGGACGCGGTCCGCAGTCAGGTGGTGGAGATCATCGGGCTCGGCTCCACGCCTCCGAGCGGACATATACCGTTCACCCCCAGGGCGAAGAAGGTGCTCGAGCTCTCACTCAGAGAAGCGCTCCAGCTCGGTCACAATTACATCGGGACCGAGCACATACTGCTGGGCCTGATCCGGGAAGGCGAAGGAGTAGCCGCCAAGGTGCTCGTGAAGCTGGGGGTGGACCTGGAGCGATTGAGGAATCACGTCCTGAAGATGCTTTCGGGCACGCCGTCCGCGGGCGAGCTGGGGGGCATGGAGGGAACAGCGGGCACGCTGCTGCTGGACCAGTTCGGGCGGAACCTCACGGAGCTGGCCGCCCAGAACAAGCTGGACCCGGTCATCGGCCGCGAGAAGGAGATCGAGCGGGTGATGCAGGTCCTCTCCAGGAGGACGAAGAACAACCCCGTCCTGATCGGTGAGCCCGGCGTCGGCAAGACGGCCATCGTCGAAGGTCTTGCGCAGGCTATAACCGCCAACGAGGTGCCGGAACTGTTACGCGGCAGGCAGCTCTACACGCTGGACCTCGGGGCGCTGGTCGCCGGCTCCCGTTACAGGGGCGATTTCGAGGAGCGCTTGAAGAAGGTCATCAAGGAGATTCGCGGCCGCGGGGACATCATCCTGTTCATCGACGAGCTTCACAACCTCGTGGGGGCCGGAGCTGCGGAGGGAGCGATAGACGCGGCGAGCATCCTTAAGCCGGCCTTTTCCAGGGGCGAGCTGCAGACGATAGGCGCCACCACCATGGACGAGTACCGCAAGCACCTGGAGAAGGACGCGGCTCTCGAGCGGCGTTTCCAGCCGATAAAGGTGGAGGAGCCGACGGTCGACCACACCATAGACATACTGAGGGGCCTCAGGGACCGCTACGAGGCGCACCACAAGGTCCAGATAACCGACGACGCTATCGTTGCCGCATCGCGCCTCGCGCACAGGTACATATCGGACAGGTACCTGCCCGATAAGGCCATAGACCTTATCGACGAGGCCGCGAGCAGACTGCGCATGCGCGCGATGACCGCGCCTCCGGACGTGCGGGAGAAGGAGGACGAGCTCCATAAGCTGAGGCAGGAGAAACAGAGCGCGATAGCCGCCCAGGACTTTGAGAAGGCCGCCCTGCTGCGCGACAGGGAACAGGAGACGGCTCTGGAGATCACCCAGAGCGAAAAGGACTGGAAGATACCCGAGGAAAGCCAGCAGATGCAGGTGACCGAGAAAGACATAACTGAGATTCTCTCGTCCTGGACCGGCATCCCCGTCTACCAGCTTACAGAGGAGGAGACCGAGAAACTTCTTCGCATGGAGGAGGAGCTTCACAGGCGCATTATCAGCCAGGACGAGGCCGTTGTCGCCGTCTCACAGGCTATCAGGCGCACCAGGGCGGGGCTGAAAGACCCGCGCAGGCCGGGCGGGTCCTTCATATTCCTCGGGCCCTCCGGCGTCGGCAAGACTGAGCTCGCAAGGGCGCTCGCCGAGTTCCTGTTCGGGAACGAGGACGCGCTTCTGCAAATCGACATGTCCGAGTACATGGAGAAGCACAGTGTCTCGCGCCTGGTCGGCTCGCCTCCGGGGTACGTCGGCTATGATGAAGGCGGGCAGTTGACCGAGGCGGTGAGAAGGCGCCCGTTCTCGGTGGTCCTGCTGGACGAGATAGAGAAGGCGCATTACGACGTGTTCAACGTGCTGCTGCAGATACTCGAGGACGGTAGGCTGACGGATGCCCAGGGGCATACCGTGGATTTCCGGAACACCATAATGATCATGACGTCCAACCTGGGCACCAAGGAGATACACAAGGCCGCGCCGCTCGGCTTTCACAGGACCGGCGAGTCTTCGCTCCAGTATGAAGAGATGAAGGATCAGGTGACCGGGGAGCTGAAACGGACGTTCCGCCCCGAGCTTCTGAACCGCATCGACGATGTCATCGTCTTCCAGGAGCTGACAGGCGAGGACATCAAGCGGATCGCCGGGCTTCTCCTCAACAGGGTCAGGGAACAGATGAAGGAGCAGGACCTCAGGCTCGATGTGAAGGATGCGGCTATGGACATCCTGGTAAAGGAGGGGTTCGATCCGTCGCTCGGCGCTCGTCCATTGAGGCGGGCGATAACCCGCCTGATCGAGAATCCGGTGTCGGAGGCGATCCTCCGCGGGCAGTTTACAGGCGGGCACGTGATCGTCGTGGACGAAAAGGAAGGTCGCCTCATATTCGAGGTCAGGGAGGACACGGAAGTGGCCACGGTCGGAGCCGATAACTGAGTCCGACCTTATTAAATCAAGAAAAGCGCACAGTTAACCGGGCTTCTGGTATCATTCTAGGAAGCCCGGTTACTTTTGGGGAGGCAGCGTGCGGGTCGATTCTCCCAAAGAAAAGCAAGAGACTTTGATTGAGATCCTCGAAAGGGTCTCTCCCGGCTCCGAGCTGAGGGAAGCGGTTGACCGCATCCTCAAGGTGGGTTCGGGGGCGTTGATAGTGGTGGGCAACCTTACCGAGCTCAAACCTATCATGTCGGGCGGGTTCAACATCGACTGCGAGTTCACGGCGCCGCGGCTTTATGAGCTGGCCAAGATGGACGGCGCGGTGATAGTGGATAAAGACCTGCGGGCGATACACTGGGCGAACGTCCATCTCGTCCCGGACCCCTCGGTACCGACCCACGAAGCCGGCATGCGCCATCGTACGGCGGAGAGGGTCGCCAGGCAGACCAGATCCTTCGTGGTAGCGATATCGGAGAAGATGAAAACAGTCTCGATATACGTGGGTGAAGAGCACTTCACCCTCGAGAGCATACCGCTTGTGCTGGCCAAGGCGGACCAGGCTCTGCAGACGCTCAGTCGCTACCGCGCAAGACTGGAAAAAGAGTTCAGCCATCTGAACATGCTGGAGATCGAGGACATGGTGACACTGCGTGACGTGGTGAAGGTCGTACAGCGTTCGGAGACGGTCTTCCGCATGGCGGACGAAGTCCGGTTCCAGGTGAGTGAGCTGGGAAACGACGGGAGGTTGGTCAGCCTGCAGCTCAACGAGCTCATGGCGGGCGTGGAGAAGATGCGAAGACTGCTCGTGAGGGACTATTATGTACCGCATGACGAGAGGGGACCGGCAGAGGTGATGGACGACCTCGGGAAGCTCTCCGCCGACGAACTGATGGATGACTCCTCGGCCGCCAAGGCGCTCGGGTACCGCGTCTCAGTGGAGCTTCTGAACAAGATAGTAAGCCCGCGGGGTTACCGGGTGCTTTCGATGATTCCCCGCGTGCCGGGCAACGTGGTCGAAAAGGTGGTTGCCAGGTTCGACAACCTAAAGAACATAATGCGGACCTCACCGGCTTTGCTTGACGAGGTCGACGGCGTCGGCGAGAGAAGGGCGCTCGCAATCAAGGAAGGGCTCGACCGGCTCTCGGAATCGATAATGATGGAGGGCTACGTCTGACCCGGTTCTCTCAAGCGCCGGCCCCGGCTATTTCTTCGGCTTGAGGAGCCTGTATCTGATGGTGCAGAAGCCTACCGGCCCCGGTTTTTCAACACCCACAAGCTCCGCGTTTCTCTTAAGGACCCTCGAAATCGATAAGAGCCCGGTGGAGAGGATGGGACAGAGCGTGGGCTCCTCCCTCTTGCGCAGCACCTCGTTCCCGTGACAGATGATGCAGTCCTCCACCTGGATGCGAAGCTCGTCCCCCTCGATTGACACCTTTGCGCCCCCGGCAAAGCCGAGCTCCTGCTCCAGGAAATCCTGGAACGCCTGCCGGAACTCCTCTTCGTCGACGATCGGCCCGCCGAGTTCGGCCTTCCAGTCCTTCACCCATTCGGAGGCGATCTTCGCCTTTAACTTCTCCGTCCGGTCCTTTGTCGCCATCACCACGGCCGCGTGATATTTCGCGATGAACTGATCTGCTTTTTCGGGAATGTCGCCTCCCCGACCCTAACCGCCAATCAACATGATTGAGCAGGGTATAACGATTGGTGTCTTTTCGGACTTCGCGGCCTGCCGGCCGCTAGGTGAGGCTGTAGACGCCGAGCGTGGCGATTCGGTCATTCTCCTTCTTTATGATATCGTGAAGGTCGATCCCCGTCAGGGTGCAGATCGCCGCGAGGAAAAACAGCGATGCTCCCATCTCCTCCTCTATTACCTCCGAGCAATTGGGGCAGAGGTGGCCTTCAAGGTGGGTCTTGACGTACTCGCTCATCTCGCTGAGGCTGGCGTCGGCGGGCAGCGCCTGCTTACTGGCTTTGATCTTCAGGCAGCCGCAGGACGTGACGGATTTCGCCAGCGCGCGGTTGACGCGCGCGCAAGAGTCCTGGTATTTCGTCATGACATCGAGGATGCTGCGGTGCCGGATCAGGTGAAGGGATACCGTTTTCTGGAAGTCATTACAGGTTTGCTCCAGTTCTCTCGGCATCTTCTAACCCTTCCGTTCGGCCGCCCTTGAGCCGTCACTCTATTATATTGGCGTGTTTTGAAGGGTGTCAAGAAATCCTGTTGTGGCGCGCTATCTTGCCTCCTGAAGGCCGTTATGTTAATATTTATTCGCTTCGTCTTGCTTTATTTTTGGGATCCTCCAAAAAGGATTATTACGCCTTTTGGCAGGCATTAAAATATATTTCCCCCTCTGTAAGCCTCTTACAGCGCCCTTGCCAGGGGGCTCTGGGACGGACAAAGCGGTCATGAAAGGAGATGTTCAAAGTTGTTCAACGTCGGGGACAAGGTCGTTTACCCGCATCACGGAGCCGGGACCGTCGAGAGGGTTGAAGAGCGAGACGTCGAGGGGGGGAAAAAGAAATATTTTATACTCAGCCTTTGCAGGGGAGACCTGAAAATCACCGTCCCAGAGGAGAGCACGGATAGCGTCGGGATGAGGGGCATCATCGGAAAGCGCGAGGTAAAGTCGGTGTTCGAGGTCCTGAACCAGGGCCAGAGCCAGATGCCCACGAACTGGAACCACCGTTATAAGAAGAACCGGGACAAGATAAGAAGCGGCAACGTCTACCAGTTGGCCGAAGTGGTACGGAACCTCTCGATACGGGAGCGGGAGAAGGGCCTTTCAACCGGAGAGAAACGCATGCTCAACCAGGCGAGACAGATCCTGTTGAGCGAAATCATTTATGTGCTTAACATAGAAGATGAGAAAGCTGCTAAGATGCTCGACGACGTCTTCTCCCGGAAGTAGTCAGCGAGGGCGGCTTGCCGAAGCCTGGAGGTCTCGTCTGTGGTCGTTGTTGTGATTCGCCTGATAAGCATTTTCGCCTGTTCATACGGCGGCTTCAGAATCGCGGAAATCCTCAACGATAACTACATCCTGAGAAATCCCCAGCAGGCCCTGTCCATTACCCTTGGCATCGTCTTGGGCGTACTGGTTGGATACGTGCTCGGCGGAGTGATAGGCAGGTACGTGGCCGACCTGCTCGGGCTTCTTGATAATTCCCTTTACAGGGTTTCGGGCGTCGAGCTGTTCTTCGGCGTGATGGGCGCGCTGGTCGGTCTTCTGGTTGCGCTTATCCCCTCTGTAGCGCTGTTCCGTTTCGGATATCCCGGAGACATGGTTGCCATTGTGATCATCATCGCGTGTGGCTTCCTCGGTGGGCGTATCGGCATCCTCAAGCGGTCTGAACTCTCCTCGATGTTGAAGCTCGGGTCGGGCGCGGCAAGAGTAGCGGAGGAGAGAAAGGCCACGATCCTTGACACGAGCGTAATCATCGACGGGCGGATAGTCGAGATCGCAAAGGCCGGTTTCGTCGAGGGGGCAATGGTGGTCCCCCGCTTTATCCTGGAGGAGCTCCAGTCGATAGCAGATTCAGCCGACGAGCTGAAAAGGAGCCGCGGACGCAGGGGCCTGGACGTGTTGAACGCCCTGCAGCGCCTTGATAACGCTGGCGTCGAGATAACCGATCAGGATTTCCCGGAGATAACCGGGGTCGACGGCAAGCTGATAGCGCTCTCGAAGCTCACCGGCATGTCGCTCACGACCAACGATTTCAACCTGAACAAGGTGGCAGAGCTCCAGGGTGTGAGGGTCATGAACATCAACGCCCTGGCGAGCTCTCTGAAGCCCGTGGTGCTCGCCGGCGAGGAGATGAAGGTGAAGATAATCCGGGAGGGGAAGGAGCCCGGGCAGGGTGTGGGCTACCTTGACGACGGCACCATGGTCGTGGTGGAGCAGGGCAAGGGGAAGCTCGGCTCGGAGGTGACGGTGGAGACGACAAGTGTCCCGCAGACCCCTGCCGGAAAGATGATTTTCAGCGACCTCCGAGAAGAGCACCGGGAGGGTTAGGCGTTGGTCTTCGGGGTCATTACCGCGGCTGGCGCCGGGCTCCGGCTGCGGGGGGAAATCCCCAAGCTCGAGATCGATATCCTCGGCAAACCCCTTGTTCTTTATGCCCTGGAGACGTTCCAGCGCGCCCCATGCGTGGAGAGCCTGATCCTGGTTGTCCCTCCGGACCGCCTGGACGCCTGGCCGGTCTCGAGGCTGCTCGGCGCCGGAATCGAGAAGGCGGTGGCTGTGGTCGCCGGTGGAGCAACCCGCCAGGAGTCCGTTTACCTCGCTCTCGAGGAGATCCCGGATGACAGTGGGACGGTCGTCGTGCACGACGGCGCGAGGCCCCTTGCGACGCCGGACATGATAGAGGCGGCCTGCTCCGCGGTCCGGAGCGAGGAAGCCGTGATAACGGCGGTCCCGCTGACCGACACGGTGAAGCAGGTCGAGGGGGGGCGGGTGGTTGACACAGCCGACAGAGAGAGGCTGGTGGCCGTGCAAACCCCCCAGGCCTTCTCTCTACGGTTACTGAGGGAGGCGCACAGGCGGGCAAGGCAGGAGGAGTTCCAGGGGACAGATGACGCCTCGCTCGTCGAGCGGTTGGGAAAGACCGTCGCGGTGATCGACGGTAGCCGCGAGAACATCAAGGTCACTTACCCCGAAGACATCGTAATGGTGGAAGCTGTCTTGAGCGAGAGGATGGGACGTTGAGGGTAGGGTTAGGCATTGACGCGCACCGATTTGATCCGGAGAGGAAACTTGTGCTCGGCGGGGTCGAGATACCGTTCGAGAAAGGGCTGGCCGGCCATTCCGACGCCGACGTGGTACTGCATGCGCTTATGGACGCCCTTCTCGGCGCCTGCGGGGAGGGTGATATCGGGGGCATGTTCCCTGATGAAGACCCGGCTTACCGGGATGCGTCGAGCCTGGATTTGCTAGAGAAGGTTTTCGGCGTAGTAACGAGTAACGGCTACCGCATCGTGAACGTGGACATCGTGATCGTCTGTGAAGAACCAAAAGTGGCCCCATACAGCGAGCGGATGCGCGAGCGGATAGCCACAACCTGTGAGATCGAAAAAGAATCGGTATCCGTCAAGGGCACGACCACCGAGGGGATGGGCTTCACGGGCAGGGGCGAGGGCGTAGCCAGCGTAGCTTCGGTCCTGCTCGAGACAGGCGTGAACCCCGTCGGTACAGGGGAAGGCTCTTGAGCAAGAAGCGGTTTATCCCCGAAGGTGTGCCGGTGAGGAGACAGGAGCCCGGCCGGCGTATCAAGAACTTCTCAGAGGTCGCGCTCGGATACTCGGATGACGAGGCTCGACGTGAAGCGGAAAGATGCCTGCAGTGCAAGAAACCGCTGTGCGCCAATGGCTGTCCGGTCGGAATAGACATCCCCGGTTTCGTCAACGACGTTGTGGAGGGCGGGTTCAAGGCCGGCGCGGATCGCATCAAGAGAGACAACCTCTTACCCGGCGTCTGCGGGCGCGTTTGCCCGCAGGAGGACCAGTGCGAGAAGGAGTGTATCCTCGGCCGTAAGGGAGACCCGCTGGCTATCGGGAAGCTAGAGAGGTTCGTGGCCGACCGGGAGGCGCAGCAGGGGCAGCTCGACGTCCCGCGCCCCGAGAAGAAGACGGGCCTTGCGGCTGCAGTGGTCGGCTCGGGGCCCGCGGGCCTGACCGCGGCCGCCGAGCTCGCGAGGCGCGGCCATCGGGTGAGCGTCTTCGATGCGCTTCATGTCGCGGGAGGGGTGCTCACCTACGGTATCCCCGAGTTCCGCCTGCCGCAGTGGGTAGTGGACAGGGAAGTCAGCTTTCTCTCCGAGATGGGCGTAGAGATCGTACTCGACTTCGTTGTGGGAAAGACCGCTGCGCTCGATGACCTGCTCGAAGAGTATAAAACCGTGTTCATCGGGATCGGGGCCGGGCTTCCGATGTTCATGGGGATCCCGGGAGAGAACCTGAACGGAGTCTACTCCGCTAACGAGTTCCTTACGCGGAGCAACCTCATGCGGGCCAGGAGTTTCCCCGACTACGACACGCCGGTCAAGAGGGGCGGGAAAGTGGTCGTGGTGGGGGGCGGGAACGTTGCAATGGACTCGGCGCGCACAGCCCTGCGCATGGGCGCGGACGAGGTTGACATAGTGTACCGCCGCTCGAGGGTCGAGATGCCGGCGCGGGAGGAGGAGATACATCACGGGGAGGAGGAGGGTATAAACTTCTACATGCTGTCGAACCCCTCCGAGGTCCTGGGCCGGGACGGGCGCTGCGCCGGTGTCAGGTGCCAGCGCATGGAGCTCGGGGAGCCGGATGAGTCCGGCAGGAGGAGGCCCCTGCCGGTAAAGGGCGAGTATTTCGATCTGGAGGCGGACGTCATGATTATGGCGATCGGCACCCGCGCAAACCCGCTGCTCCCCTCCACGGTTCCTGGTCTTGAACTGAACCGCCGCGGCTACATCGAGGTGTCTGAAGAGACCATGGGGACGAGCATTCCCGGTGTTTATGCCGGCGGTGACATAGTCACCGGGTCGGCCACGGTCATCGAGGGAATGGGCTCCGGGAAGATCGCCGCGGCGTCTATGGACGCCTTCATGCGGGGCGACTAGTCCGCGGTTTGCCAGGGGTCAGTGTTCGTGATGCTCGTGGTCGTGCTCTTCGTGTTCTTCGAGTTGTTCGCTTGCCTTTCTCAGTTGTTCGAACGTCGTGACCTTGGGCACTGGGACTCTGCCCGCAAGGACATCATCGATGAGAGTGAGGAAAGTGCGCATGACGGCCCTCTCTTCTTCATCTTGTTCTAGGCTGATGGCCTTCAGGCAGTGATACCTTGCCTTCTCGGGATCTCCTTTGAAGAAGAGATATATCTGCGAAAGGTTCTCCTGGAGTGTCGCCGAGTTTGGATTATGCTTCACCCCATCGAGCGCCAGGTCGAGACCCTTGTCAACTCGACCGAGGCGGCAAAGGTACCAGCTTGCGTAATAGTAGGCAATGATGAAGTGAGGGTCGAGCCTGGTTATGAGCCAGTAATATGGGTACATGTACTGTGTCTTTTCCGGGTCTGAGCCCATGTATTCGTGGAAGACGGTATCCGTCTTCGTCCAGAAGTACGCGGCGAGCGTCTCCCTGGCGCCGCCCAGAAGATCAAGGGCGGACCTTCCCGTGTCGAAAGGCGCGCTCTTCTCCCAGCCCTGCCTGGTTGCGAAAGCGTTGTCCAGGGAGTACTGGAGCAGGACCGCGCCGGCAAGAAGCACAACTATAAGTATCACTACCATAGATGTCGCCACACGCATCGGGTTTCTTCCGCACCGGTCAGAGGACATCAGATATCTTTCCTCCTGAAAACGAGGTAACCGAGGATCAGGAATACTACGACAAACAAAACGGCGTAGCCGCTGACCCGGAGGAGGTATCCCGCCGAGACCCCGTTCGAGTAGCCGACCTGCTGGGAGATGTTGTAGTTCTCAAGGTTCGGAAGGAGGTAATAAGCGGGCCATGCCAGTACCTTCAAGAAGCCGTTAGTCCCCTCGACCAGCGCCCTGTGCAGAAAGTCGGTCTTAACGTGGCACAAGAGGTAAAAAAGGATGGTCGCGAAAACGTTGACCGGCACGGTCGCGAAGGTCGATAGGAAAAAGCAGAAAGCGGCTATGATCGCGCATTCCAGAAAGACCGCGAACACGCCCTGGAATATGACGGGCATGAAGGCATGGGCACGGGCGGAGATCAGGATCAGCACCTCAAGCCCCATTATCAAGAGGATTATGGCAAGGTCGAGAAGGACACCGAGGTATTTCCCCAGCAGGTACTGCAGGCGGCTCACGGGCTTGGAGAGGAT
>JAENXM010000150.1 GCA_016649525.1 Actinomycetota bacterium | reverse complement strand
GGGGGATAAGCATGGGGGGTTACCTGGCCCCGAGGGGGGCGGCATTCGAGCACAGGCTCGGGGGGCTGCTGGCAGACCCGGGGATGGACATGAGTGTGATGATAAACGAGGAGATCGGACCGGCGGTCGCCAAAGCCATCGGGGACCCGGGCTTCAAGGCGACCCCCGAGAGCGTTGCGGCTTTCGTCAGGGATAACTCCGGGGATTTCGATGAGGACATGTACGAGGTGATGAAGGGCAGCATCAAGATGAACTGGTTCATGCAGCACGGGATGTACGCGTTCGGTGTCAAATCTCCCGGTGAGCTGGTGCTGAAACTGCTTGAGTGCACACTTGCCGGCCTGACCCCGAAGATAGAGTGCCCAACCCTGATATGCGACAGCGAGCAGGACAAGCAGGCGTTCGGGGCCATGACCGGGGACATCTACGATGACCTCACCTGCGAGAAGCAGTACATCCTCTTCACAAATGCCGACGGGGCGGGCGCGCACTGCCAGATGGGCGCGATGCTGTTCGGACATCAGGTCAAGTACGGCTGGCTCGACGATACGTTCCGGGTAAGGGAGTAAGCCCAGATGAAAAGAGAAAGGGTCAGATTATGGTAATATTGCGGTGTTTGGCAGCGGATATGAGAAATGCCAGATGGAACATTTTCCGGTGGCAACGTACAGAAGTAACTGAAGGAACATAGACCAGGGGCTTATTATCCCTCTGGGGGGTCAGGCCCACAGCCTCATCTGCGTTGGCGGTTCAACGAAAGGAGTGAGTGGGAACATGTGGGGGAACAGGGGTCGAAAATTGGGAGAGAGAAACAGGTGGAAGCTTCTCAGCGTAGTTATCGTTGCGGTGTTTACCGCTTCCCTGGTGGTGGGTGCGCTTCCGGCACACAGGGCGGAGGCGCAGTACTTCGAGCCCTCCGGTTCGATGCCGGAAGTCGGCAAGAGGGTAAACGAGCTCATCTATCCCACCTTTGGGTACCCTGCCATCCACCCCAGAGGTACCGAGCTCACCATGGAGTGGGACTGGAGGAAGAGCATCGAGGGCAATCCCCGTCCCCCTCTTGAGGACGTTGATGACCCCGGTGACTGGAATGTGTGGGTAACCACCTCTGTTGCCGCCAACGTCCAGCACTATGATGGCTCCACCAACGTTGAAAACGACTGGTACAACTACCAGAACCCGACTGACCCCTATGGGTATGGGACCTATGAGGACCCCGTTCACACCGTTATCAACACCCGCCCTCTTACCGTGAAGGGCGTGGCAAGAGAGGTCAGCTCAAGGTGGCCTGAGATATTCGGTCAGGAGGGCTTCGAGGTCGACAAGATAACGGTGGAGATCCCGCAGGGCGTCCCCCTGGATCTATATGACCTCCACGTGCAGTGTCCCTCACAGGGCATTACCGACCAGCAGCCCCACGCCCTCCAGGTCATCGATGAGTACGAGGAAGACATAAAGATCCTGCAGATCTCCGATACCCATGTTTACGGGCAGGAGCTCCAGAACGGGTACCGGAATATTATCAACGCTTTTGGAGGAGGATATAAAAAGGCTGACTTCAACAGCTTCGAGCTCAGGGAACCCAGGCCGGGCACTCCCCCCCAGACTGAGCCTCTTTCCAACGGTGTTGAGCAGCTCCCCATCGACAACGACGGCGATGGTAAGAGCAACGAAGGAGCTATCTACCTCCAGGAGGAGCTCCAGGCCATCAACCTCATCGACCCCGACTTCGTGGTCTTCACCGGGGATTCCGTGCAGGCCCAGGCGGGTTGGAACACGTATCCAATGGCAGGAGCGTTTGGCGGCGGATGCGACACGGGAGACATGGGGAGTGAGTACCTGTTTGAAATGACCTGGTGGTACGATGAACTTCTCGCCCTGGACGTTCCCGTGTTCTGCGTGCCCGGAAACCATGATGGCTACTGCTGGGACTGGCACGATGACGAAGGCGGCCCTGTGCACAATGACGGGCTGGAGATCTGGCAGGACCTGTTCGGACCGGTCTATTACTCCTTTGACTACGGGGATAATCACTTCCTGGGCATTAACGCCATGGACTGGCCCAAGACCGCTGACCCCAGTGGTGAAACATATGTTAAAAAAAATTGGCTTGAGGATGTAGAGGACAGAAATGGTGTAAGGCTTGATATCGTCGATTATTTTATGTCCTGGCTTGGAGAACAAGACCCCGTTTATATCATCGTTCCCAACAAGTGGCACGGTCAGGTCCGGGAGAACGGGGATGTTTGGGAGCAGGGAGAGCCGCCGCCGGATAGCGGCCTCCTCTGGGACCCGGGCGTCGAAGAAGACTATGACGGCCAGTTAGGGTGGATAAGGGACGACCTGTCCGCAAATATGGACAAGGACCTCAGGGGTGCCTTCATCCACCACGACCCCCTGCAACCTCATTTTGTTTATTATTCGGATCCTGGCAACCCCAAGATGTGGGACGATGTAGTTCAGTACATATTCTTTATGGTTCCCGCCGGCCGGGGAGAAGGCTCACAGGCGCTGGCCCACCTGTTGAAAAAGTACAACGTCGCCTTCGAGGCCTCCGGTCACGATCATGAAGACTGGGTCGATACTTTCCGCTGGTATGACGACACCGGTGACCTTGTGGCCATAAACACCGCCGCCAGCGAAGTGCCGGTCAACGGCGACATGGACGCAGTGGACATGCTGGTAACCCGCGAGACCAAGGGGTTCGGCGGGTACCGCTTGATATCCATCGAGGGCGGTAACCTCGTCGATTGGGGCTTTGAAGGCGCTGACGGGGACGAGAACAATATGCACTCGATTCCCGGATGGGACGGCCTGACGGTAGGGCCGCCGGACGATGCAAACGATTATACGATCTACCGTGAGAACCGGCCCATCCTCCAGTGGATGGAGCAGGACACTGCACCCCAACGTCCACCGATCACCGATGGAGAAGGGACTTTCAGCCAGGCACTGCCTCTCAACGAGGAAGGTCCCTTCGACGATGTCACCTGCAAGGTAAAGAACACCCTCAACCAGACCGGTGCCGTGCTCAATCTCACCGACTGCCGCATCGAGTTCCCCATGGAGTACCTGGGTGGTGGCCAGTACTACGGGATAGAAAACGGGACTCTCCTTGAACAGTATGACACCGATTCCGGTGAGCGGATGGTGGTGGTACTCACCGACGTTCCCAGCGCTCCGGGTGGAAACATCGTCCCGGTCCGTGTCAATCCCGTGGGCACGGACACCACGCCGCCGGTCATCGATACCGCTTTGATCAACGGCGGTGCCACCTACACGGACGGCCTTGATATCACCCTTGACCTGGAGGCACACGACGAGGGCGGCTCCGGCATGCTGGACTACCGGGTATCCAACAGCGAGGACTTCTCCGGTGCGGAGTGGGTACCCTACAAGGGTGGTCCGGTCACACTTGACTGGACCCTGAAAGGCGGAGACTGCGGCCGAAGGGACGTCTACGTGGAGTTCCGGGATGCAGCGATGCCGGGCAACACCGCAGAGACACGACTCACCATAGACTACGGCCCCACCGTCTACGGAATCATCCCCTTCCGGGTGTTCAAGAAATCCGCCTCCAGCGGGCCACGACTTCATACAGTGATAGGGAGAAGCTTCCAGTCAGGTGCCACTGTAAGATTGGAGAAGGGTGATACGGTCATAGAGGGAACCTCCGTAGAGGTACTCTGCAGCAATCTGATAATCTGCAGGTTCGACCTCGCGGAAGCAGGGCTCGGTAAGTACGACGTGGTGGTCAGGAACCCGGATGGCCTGGAAGGAAGGCTCGTAGAGGGTTACTCCATTGTACAGAATAAGATATGCGGTATGGGTGGAGCCGGAGCACTGTTTATGTTCGGTCTTATCATGGGGTTCCTCTCCATCGCGGGCTCGGACCGCCTGCGGAGGATGTTTCTCCGTCGGTTGAGGTAAAGGCATACCGCAGTTATATCGACTGTGAAAGAACTGGCCGGTGGGTGCTCCCGCCGGCCAGCCTGTATCCCCCATCCCTGGCAACTACATCCAACATCAATCATACATATCCGCGTGTCGCTGGTTCGATGGAGGTTTTCCTCATATCGGATGCCACTCTTTACTTGGTTATAGTAATGACCTTGTACTTCTTGATTCCTCCGGGTGTATCGACAGACACGACATCGCCAAGTTTTGAATTCATCAGAGACATCCCGATGGGGCAGAGGTGGGATATCTTACCATTCTCGGGGTTCGACTCGGCCGGGCCAACAAGCCTGAATTCCTGTTTTTTGCTGCGGTTTTCAACATCCTCTATTTGCACAAGTGACCCGATACCAACCCTTTTTGTGTTTATTTCACTGTCCTTAATAACCCTGGCCCTGGCTATAAGCCCAGCAGTCTCATTGATCTGCTTTTCCAATTTCAAATAAGCATCTCTGGCTTCGTCATATTCAGCGTTCTCCGACAGATCCCCGTGGTCGATAGCGTTTTTCATCTGCTCGGAAACCTCGCGCCGTCTGGTGGTTTCGAGATATTTCAGTTTTTCTTCAAGTGCCTGCATGCCTTCGGACGTAAGTACTGGCTCGTGTTCCATAATTTCTCCTAAAGAAAATGTTGCCCAGTCACTACTGAGCCTATATTACATTACCATACTGGGGAGCACGACACGGTAATTCAACAACTCAAAATACAAGCTTTGCAAGGATAAACGTGGGATTAGTAATCCACGAATCCAGTTGGGGTGCCCTGGGACTATT
>JAENXM010000009.1 GCA_016649525.1 Actinomycetota bacterium | reverse complement strand
TCGCCGTACCTGGTAGTGCGAAGCCAGAGCGCACCCTCGTCCCGGTACGCTTCGCCGCTCGACTCCAGCTCTGAGAGTGTCCGCTCGACCTCTCCGCGCCCGTAAAGGTCGCGCTCGCTAAACCAGACATCGAACTCCACCCCCATGCTGGTCAGGGCCCTTTCTATGGACTCGAGCATGCGCGGATACTCCATCTCGATGAACAGTTCGACCCTGCGCTCTTCCGGAAGGTCCTTGAACTCGTCGCCGTGCTCGTCCCTTATGCGCCGCGCTATATCGATTATGTACTGCCCGGCGTATCCGCCCTCGGGAAACTCGAACTCGCCGCCCGAGAGCTCCATGTACCGCGCCGATATCGAGCGGCCGAAGTTGTTTATCTGCGTCCCGTAATCGTTTATGTAGAACTCACGCTCGACAAGGTAGCCGGCATGGCTCATCACACCGGCCAGCGTGTCGCCGAGCGCCGCCCACCGCCCGTGCCCGACGTGGAGCGGCCCAACAGGGTTCGCGCTGACGAACTCGACCTGGACCTTCTCCCCTCCGCCGGCATCAGACGAGCCGAATTCCGGACCTGTCCTCTGGATGTCGAGTAGCACCTCCCGGATAAAAGAGGCGCTCAGGTGGAAGTTGATGAAGCCGCGTCCGGCGACCTCTACACTGGATATCACATCGGGATGAGCTTCCAGTGAGCCCGCAATCGCCTCCGCGATCTCTTTTGGGTCTCTGCCGAGTCTTGAAGCGAGGTCCAGGGCGATGTTGGTCGCCCAGTCTCCGTGCTCCCTGCGCTTGGGGCGATCGAGCTCTATCCGCCTTACCTCCACCGGGGGCAGCAGGCCGCGCTCAACAGCGTTCGAAAGCGCATCCTCGATTAGCGCGATGATTCTTTCTCTTGCCATAACATTTAGACCGGGCTCTTTTAGACCGGGCTCTTAGCCCGGTTGACCGGTCCCGGCCTGAGAGGCCGGGCTTAATGATGGTTATTGATTGACGGTTCAAGACCTGACCCCACCCTTTATTGTATGGTCTTGGGTTTCTCTTCCAGGGTCACATCGACGGTCTTCTTGTCATTGCCCGAGTAGTAGGTGACACTCATCTTGGCCCCGACGCCCCTGCTGCGTATCTCCCCGATGAGGTCGTCCATCGAGTTCACGGGTTTATCGTCCACCGCGACTATTATGTCCCCACTCTTGATCCCCGCCTTTCCAGCGGGCCCATCCGCTACGACGCGCGTCGCGTATGCACCCTTGCTCACGGGCAGGCCGTACTGCGTCGCTATCTCCTGGTTGATGGACTGCCCCAGCAGGCCCATGTAAGGATGGGAAACCGGCCGCCCGGCTATTATGGCATCCGCCACCGTCTTCGCGGTATTTATCGGTATCGCGAAGCCGACCCCCTCCGAGCCGCCCGAGGCAGACGCAATGACCGCATTAATACCTACGAGTCTGCCCGCAGAATCGCAGAGAGCCCCGCCGGAGTTTCCCGGGTTTATGGCGGCATCGGTCTGGATGAGGTCGGTAAGGGTCGTAATCTGACCCTGGGTGGACGCTGCCGAGATGCTCCTGTGCAGGGCGCTTATGATGCCCGCCGTAACGCTCTGCTCGAAACCGAATGGGCTGCCGACGGCCACCGACAGTTCGCCGACCACCAGGTTATCGGAATTTCCCACTTTAAGGGTGGGGAGGCCGGTCTTATCGATTTTCACGACCGCAATGTCGTTCTCCGGGTCAGAGCCGACGTTTTTACCTTTCAGCTCCTCGCCGCTGGCCAGGGTCACCGTTATATCCTGGGCGTCCTGCACTACGTGATTGTTTGTCAGGATGTAGCCGTCCTCGGAATAGATGACTCCGGAGCCGGTCCCCTCCTGCGGGCCGATGTCGAAGAACGGCCCCTGCTGCGGAGCGGTCCTTATATCGATATTCACGATGGAAGGGATCGCTTTCTTGGCTACGACGGCTACGTTTACCGCCCCCTGGGTGGGACTCACTATCTTCACGGTCTCTTTTGGCGTGCTCAGCGAGACACCCACCTTCTTGACCCTGCCCCTCACCAGGTCCCAGGGATTGACGCCGAACGCCAGCGGGAATGCAACGAGCACGATGAGCGCCCCGATTATCGCGGCCACCAACGCGATCAGAAATACGCCGCCCTTTCCTTTCCTCTTCCTCGAATCCGAACGCTTCGGCAGGGGCATGAACTCGACCGGCGGCTGGCTTCCGCCGCCCTCACCGGGTGTCAACGGCGGAATCCCACCAACCGGCGCGCCGTGACTTTCCGGACCGGGCGTTCCCTGGACTCCTTCACCCGACCCCGGGGCACTGTAATCGCCGGGACGCGCTCCTCCCGGCACCGGGGGCTCTCCTTTCCCCTCGCTCGCACCCATTACTTTCTCCTCCTTGTTTGCCAACGTCAATTTTCATATACTCAAAAACATGATACCGACAATAGATTCTAACACACCCATACAGGCACCCGACCTCGGTTTCCTTCACTATGACGCAGGCGGATCGGCGAACGTTCCTGAAAGGGGTTGACCTATGAAGAAAGATAAATTTAGAGCACAGATGGACCGGGGAGACCCACAGACGTCGGGGGGCGGCCCCTATGACAGGCAGGGGCCGATCAAGGTCAGCTTCGGGGTATACCTCCTCAGTTTGACACTGGTAGCGCTCATAATATTCATCGTGATGCTGGTGCAGTACTTCCCCAGGTATCGCTCGTATTACAAGATAGCCGACGCGGTCAAGAACGCGAACTACGTCTATGTGGGGATCCGCATCCCGAAGGAGGAACTGAAGAAGCGCGACATCAACCCGCTCACCAAGGAAGACGACATCGTCAAGATTTTCAAGGACATGGGTGCTAAGTCCGCTGCCTGCGACATAAACCCCGACCGGGTCAGGATCCCCCACGAGCCCTGAAGCTCTTCCGGCGCTGCGGAAGCCGCTAGGAGATCGCTACCCCGTACTCCGCTGCCATCTGGATAGCCTTTTGCCTCTCATCCACGGAGAGCCGGCGGTTCATCTCCGGGAAAAGGTTCGCCCGGTACTCCGGCCGGTACTGGAACATGAGGTTGAAATAGACCCCGGGGATATTATCGCGCACCCACTCCATTATCGGCCGCGTGCAGCACTCCAGGTGGCCCGGCAGAACGAGATGTCTGAGCATCACCTCGGCCGACCCGTAGGCCGTCTTGAAGTTGCGCGAGACAACCTCGAAGTAGTCATCCACGTCCGACAGCTCTTTGGCGCACCCGTCGTTTCCGTAGCGGAAGTCCCCGAGGAACACGTCGATGACGCCCTCCAGGATCTCCATCGACTCGGAAGAGGTGTACATGTTGGAGTTCCAGACCATCGGGAGGAACCTCCCCCCGTGCCCGACCAGCTTTATGGTCTCCAGAATCGTGTGAAGGTTGGGGTCCGGGTTGCCCCCCACGAAGTTCGCGTTGCGTGAGCCCTGCGATAATCCTTCCAGCAGGACCCCCGAAAGCATCGCCGGCTCCGCCCAGCGTCCCGACTCGGGGTGCATGGCGATATCCCAGTTCTGGCAGTACGCGCAGCGGAAGGTGCAGCCCGAGAAGAAGATGGTGTGGCTCGGGACGAGCTCGGCTTCCTCCCCCATGTGAAGGAAATCGGAGCTGTAGCGAGACTGCGCTCCCACACCGCAGAAACCACTCGATTCTGTCGTCCTGTCGACCCCGCAGCGCCTCTCGCAGAACGCGCAGTGGGTGAGCATCCGGCGCGAGAGCTCGAGCTTCAGGTCTAGCAGGCTGCCCTCCTCCCGTTGCTCGAGTTCCACATCCGCGGCTCCCTCCTTGAGAACGCGGAAATCGGCCGTCCCGGCCTTGTTTGCGGCTCTGAGCTCTTCCTCGGACGCTGAGGCGGGGTCATCGATCCCGCACCCCACCGACCGCATGACCCAGTGTACGGCGAACTTTTTCTTTTCCAGAACTGCGAAATACCTATCAAGCATATCGCCACAATTATAATCACAACGGATAGACCCGGCGGCTGATATGCGGGCCGACGTGCTAAAATATTCCCCACGATAAAAAGGAGAGGTAATGGCCGATCAGGTCAGGGATGTCGCGATAATCGGTGGAGGGCCGGCCGGCCTTTCCGCGGGCCTCTACCTCTGCCGGTCAAAGGTGGACACGGTGCTCTTCGAACAGGAGCTGACCGGCGGACAGGCCGTCTACTCCCCGCTCATAGAGAACTACCCGGGGTTCCCTGACGGCATCCCGGGCGCCGAGCTCATAGAGAAGATTAAGACCCAGGCCGAGAGGTTCGGACTCGAGACAACGACCTTCGCCAGGGTCGAGGGCATAGAGGACGGCGGCAAGGTCAGGACCCTGCTGCTCGAGAACGGCCAGGTCACGGCCCGCGCCGTAATCATCGCCTCGGGACGTAGTCCGCGCAAGATGGGAATCCCCGGCGAGGACGAGTACACCGGCCGCGGGATCTCTTACTGCGCGACCTGCGACGCGCCCCTCTTCCGCGAGAAGGTCGTGATGGTCATCGGCGGGGGGGACGCCGCGGTAGAGGAAGCGCTTCACCTGACCCGGTTCGCAAGCAAGGTTATACTGGTGCACAGGAGGGACGAGCTGCGCGCGTCCGCCTACCTCAAGGAGCGGGCACACGCCGAGCCGAAGCTCGAGTTCGTCTGGAACTCGGTACTCGCCGAGGTCAAAGGGGACAAAACGGTCCAGGCCGCGGTAGTGGTGAACAAGGAGACCGACGAGCAGACAGAGATCTCCGTCTCCGGCGTATTCATATACGTAGGCAACGTCCCCAACAGCTCGTTCGTCGCCGACCTGGTCGAGCTCGACGATGCCGGCTATATCAAGACGGACGAGACGATGGCGACCGGCGTCCCCGGGATATTCGTGGCAGGCGACGTCCGCGCAAACCAGTTCAAGCAGGTTATAATATCAGCCGCCGAGGGCGCGCTTGCGGCATCCTCGGCCCAGAGGTACCTCGAGAGGATCGGGGCACGTAAAGCATACGGGGGGGCGGCCGTATGGTAATCGCCGTAGTCGATGGGATGGGTGGCAGCATAGGCACCCAGATAGTCCTCCAGCTCCGCCTCGCCCTGCCGGAGGAGACGGAGATCATGGCCCTCGGCACCAACGCAATAGCTACCAGCGGCATGCTGAAGGCCAAGGCCACACGCGGCGCCACGGGGGAGAACGCCATAGCGTTCTCCATCGGGGAGGCCGACATAATCATGGGCTCGCTGTCCGTGGTCGTGCCGAACTCCATGATGGGCGAGGTGACGCCGAAGATCGCTACCGCCGTCGCGTCCGCCCCCGGTCGAAAGATACTTCTGCCGGTGTCGAACCCACCACTCGACATCCTGGGCACCGCGAAGAAACCGCTGCAGCACCTCATCAAGGACGCGATCGCCCTTGTCAAGGAACATTACGGATTGCCGCGTGAACCAGAGGAGGAAGCCGATGTGTGAGGCAGTCGTTTTCATAGTCAAGGACGGGGACAAGAAGCAGTTGATGGAGAACGTCGTCACCCTGCATCCAGAGGGCGAAAAGATACTCCTCACGGACCTGTTCGGCGAGCAGAAGCTCGTCACCGCAAAGATCGAGAAGGTGGACCTCACCGGCCACGAGATAATACTCTCCACCGGGTGACCCGTCATTGTCATCACCCCACATTTTTGATATAAGTGGATAGGTAACTGGGCCAAGTAGGTCCATCCAGAGAAGAAAAGACTTGAAACAAGGCCACGAAGGCCGGTATCCGGTTGGAAACCGGTTGGTAGGTGGCTTTTTTGTCGCCACCTGACAGCAGGGGGTGGTCAGATTGCACATCCCGGACGGGTTCCTGGACCTGAAGACCTGGGGCACTCTATACGGCGTTTCCGGAGGAACGACTGCCTACGCCCTCTACAAGGTGAGGGACAGGCTCGAGGGGAAGAAGATCCCTCTGCTGGGTATCACCGCCGCGTTCATCTTCGCGGCGCAGATGCTCAACTTCCCGGTCGCCGGAGGCACCAGCGGGCACTTCCTCGGGGCGATGCTCGCATGTGTTTTATTGGGACCTTTCGAGGGTTTTCTTGTGATGGTAACGGTGCTGATGGTCCAGTGCTTCTTCTTCGCGGATGGCGGGTTGACCGCGCTGGGCGCCAACATCTTCAACATGGGGATAGTCGGCGGGCTGTTTTCCTACTACCTTATGGTACTTTTGAAAGCCCCGCTTTCCAGGTGGATCGGGGAGAAGAAGGCGCTGCTGTCCTCCGTGGCCGTGTTCTCCTGGGTTTCCGTGGTACTTGCTTCTGCCGCGTGCGCCATCGAACTCGTCATCTCGGGCACGGTGCCGTTCAACGTGACATTTCCGGCCATGGTCGGTGTCCACAGCCTGATAGGGATCGGCGAGGCGATCATCACAACTGTCGCGCTTGTGGTGGTGCTGCAGTCCCGGCCGGACCTCGTGGACGCCTACAGGGGGCCCGCCCTCTCACAGACAGCGACAGCTGGGGAGGTGGCGTGATGGCAATCGACGTAAAGAAGAACCTCCGGGAGAACAAGGGGCTCTGGATATTCGTCGGTGTCGGGATTGTAGTCGCCGTACTGCTTGGAGTATTCGTGGCTCCATGGGCCTCATCCAGCCCCGACGGGCTCGAGAAGGTGGCGGAAGACAAGGGTTTCATAAAGAAGGCCGAGGAGGAAAAGCCCACCTGGACACACTCACCCATGAAGGACTATGCCTTTCCCGGTGTAAAGAGCGAAAAGGCTTCCACGGGTATTTCCGGCCTCGTTGGAGTCTTGATTACACTGGCTGCGGCAACGGTCATCGGGCTTCTTGCGTTGGGCCTCAATCGACTTCACAAGAAGAGAATGTCGGCCGAAGGCTCCCCCGATGCACCATGACTTCATAGACAGGTACAGCAGGCTCGACAGCCCTGTCCATTCGCTCAACCCGAGGGCAAAGATCGCCGCCCTTTTCACCCTCATAATAGTTTGCGTCATAACTCCGCCGAAGGAGTGGTGGCCCTTCTGCATCTACGCCGCGGTGGTGGTGATAATCGCGGCGGCATCGAGACTGCCGGCCAGGTACCTGCTCACACGCGTACTCGTCGTCCTTCCGTTCATTCTCGTGGTGGCGATATTCGTACCGTTCATGCACAAGGGAGGACCGTCGTTTGACCTCGGTCTTTTTCACGTCTCGAGAGAAGGCCTCATCATACTCTGGGGTGTCACCGTCAAGGCATTGATATCGGTTTCCTGCCTGATACTGCTTTCAGCAACGACGCCCTTCGACGACCTCATGCACGGGTTCGAGCGCCTGCGCGTCCCGCACTTCTTCACCACCGCCGCCGCCTTCATGTACCGTTACATCTTCGTCATCATCGACGAGGCGGAGAGGATGGGGCGCGCCCGCGACTCCCGGAACTTCCACGGGCGGTGGCTGTGGCAGGCGGGCGTCGTAGGCCGTATGGCGGGCACCCTGTTCCTGCGCAGCCAGGAGCGCGCGGAGAGGGTCTATGACGCGATGAGCTCGCGCGGGTTCGACGGCACGTTCCCCCGCTGGCAGGACGGAAAGATGATGGCGGCCGACTACGTGTTCATCGCGATGGTTGCCGCAACGGCTATCGCGGCAAGGCTGGTGGTCCTGTGGAAGTGATCCCCCTCGCGCAGGAGATCGCGGTAAGGGTCACCGACCTGAGCTACCGCTACCCGGACGGCACCGAGGCGCTCTCCGGGGTGAACCTCGTCGTGCGCCGGGGGGAGTCCCTCGGCATCCTCGGCCCCAACGGCGCCGGCAAATCGACCTTTGCCCTCCACCTGAACGGGATCCTCTCCGGGGACGGACATGTCGAGATAATGGGCCTACAGGTCAACAAGAAAAACATACGCGAGATCAGGAGAATGGTCGGCCTAGTCTTCCAGGACCCCGACGACCAGCTCTTCTCGCCCACCGTCCGCGAAGACGTGGCGTTTGGGCCACTCAACCAGAGACTGGAGCCGGAACAGGTGGACCACGTGGTGTCGCGGGCTCTAAGGTGGGTCGGCATGGAAGGGGCAGAAAAGCGCTCGCCTTTTCACATGAGCTTCGGCGAGAAGAAAAGAATCGCCCTCGCCACGGTGCTCTCGATGGATCCCGAGATACTCGTTCTGGACGAGCCTGTATCTAACCTCGACCCCAGGGGCCGGCGCACTTTCATCGAGCTCATCGACTCGCTGAACGTAACGAAGCTCATAATCGCACATGATCTGGCGATGGCGCGCGCCATCTGCGGCAGGGTCGTGGTCATGGACGGCGGAACGGTCGTCGCGGATGGAGAGACATCTTCTATCCTTGGTGACCCGGAACTCCTCGAGCGACACAGCCTTATGTAAAAAGCGCACCTGCCTGTGATAAAATTTCCATACGATTCTGAGAAACACGACACTGGCGGCGGCGCTTGGAAGAGGTCAAGAAAAGAAAAGTACTGCTGATCGATGACGAGGAGCGCCTGCTCGAGGTCATGAAGACAAACCTCGAGATAGAGGGCTACGACGTCATCACCGCTATCAGCGGCAGCACGGGGCTCGCCTCGGCCGTTGTGGACCAGCCTGACATAATAATCCTCGACATAATGATGCCCGACATAGACGGCTGGGAGATCGCGCGGCGCCTGCGCTCCGACCCCGGCACCAAGTACATCCCCATCATCATGCTTACGGCGCTCGACGAACCCCACCACGTCGTGAAGGGCTTCGAATCAGGCGCCGACGACTACCTGGCAAAACCCTTCGATAATGCAGAGTTATTCGTGCGCATCAGGACCGTCTTGAGCAGGGCGAGCAAGGGCCTCACCGTCGACCCGCTGACAAACCTCCCCAGCAAGCACCAGATCTACGAGGAGACCCGCAGGCGCCTTCTGCAGAGGGGCAAGTTCTTCGCCTTCATATACGTGGACATCAGCAACCTGAGGCTCATCAATTACAGGTACGGCGTCGACCGGGGCGACAGCCTTATACGCTCGGTCGCCGGAATCCTCGATGACATTGTGTTGGCAGACCGGGAGGAGTTCCTCGGCTATATGGGAGAGGACGACTTCGTGGTTCTTTCAATCCCCGTCCGGGTAGAGCAGATATTCAACGGTCTCACCTCGCGCTTCGATGAAGAGTTCCAAGGGATATGCCCGGAGCTCGCGGGTGAAAAGGACCTACCTCCAGAGAGCCGGGTGAAGCTGGCCATGGCGGTCGTCACCAACGAGAAGAGGCAGTTCTCAGACCCGCTACAGGTGAAGAACGTGGCCCTCGAGGTACTGAAAAAGGCCCGGGGCGAGCCAGGACACTGCTGCGCGCGCCTGAAAGACCACCCAGTCTGAGAAAACCGGATTCGGGATTAAACCCCGGGTTGTGCCGCAAAATCCCAATAAAAAAATGCGCTTCTTGCGCGCCTTTAAATTACATTATACCACGAGAATTTGAAAACGCAAACATTACAAGCAACACGCAGAGGCCACCCTCCTTCCACAACATCCTGTTCTACAGAGGGTAAGAGAAGCTCTCAGAGCACAATATGTTGAAAGATGGTCTGGCTGGTTTTTTTTGAAAAAGTGGCGGAGAGAGTGGGATTTGAACCCACGGGACGGAAACAAGCCGCCCACACGCTCTCCAGGCGTGCGCCTTAGTCCACTCGGCCATCTCTCCGGGATTGAGTTTAGCAGGTAGGCGCCAAGGTTTCTATCGGCGATGCCGGTTTCGGGCTCACTATCTACCACTCCGGCCTGACCGGTGCGGGACACCCGAGTCCACCGCTTCCGGGTTCATGCGTCACCAGGTTCAATCGCAGCGAGGTTCGACATGATGCCGGATGTTCGTTAGGATAGATGGAGGATACTAAGGGGGAAGCGCGGGTGAAGTGCCAGAGGTGCAGCATTGAAGACGAAGATTTCTTCGGCTTCTGCCCTGTTGCGGCAGTTCGGCTAGCCCCCCAGCCCACCGTGCCAGAGACTTCGAAGTCCCCGTAAGGGAATGACCATCATGGAGAGCAAAGAAACCCCCGAAACCTCGCCGGAGTTCATACACTTCAAGATTACCGAGCACATCGGCATAATGCCGATGATACTCATCGCTATTGCAGTCCTGGCGGTAGCCGGATGGGTTCTTGCGGCGGTTTTTATCGGCACCGGCAAGACCAGCGCCGAGACCGCGTCGGAGGACGCCACCCAGGAGCTCATACAGGACGTCACCGATGGTGATTACGGAGCGATACTCGAGCAGGTGGACACGAGCGACCTGCCGCTCCTGGGGCTGCTCATCTCAGAAACGACCGAGCGGGCGCCCGAGGAGATACACATATTCGAGCCCGACGCCGACCTCAAGAAGAGCAGGGTCGCCGAGGAATTCGTAAGGGGCTACTTCCCGACGCTCAAGAAAAGCCTGTCCGAGGGCAATATCAAATCGCTGGACAGCAATAAGCTCTCGAACGGCCAGTGCTTGGTGGCGGTCTACTCGTTCGACAGGCCCGACCCGTATCCGATTATGATGATCAAATCAGGCGACGACTGGAAGCTCGACCTCTCAGCGATGCTGGTGATGACCAATGCGGGAGAGACATCCAGCTATGTAATCGACTCGGCAAGAGAGCTTCTCAAGAACCCCACCGAGGAGGATGCGGCCAGGGCGTTGGCCATAATGGAGGCTGCGGAGGGGCTTGAGGAAAAATACGACCTCTGGCTCGAGCCCCGGGCCAAGAGCCTGCTGCCGGTGGAGGTCGCCTCGGGTATAGCCAGGGGCAAAGCGCTCGCCTCGGAGTTCGAGGGCCTTCTCGACGAAGCGAAGGCTACGCTCAAGAAAGTGACCGGCTCCGAGGAGTCCACAGAGAGCACCCCCGAACCGGAACCGATACCAATACCGCCTGAGATAAAGACGATCGAGGGCGAGGGAGAACAGGTTACCGCGCCGCTCGAGCTGAAACAGGGTCTCGCAATAATACATTTCGAGCACCCCGGAGCCGGTCGGTTCACGGTCACACTTATGGACGGGAAGGGCTCTCCACTCGGCCAGGTGGCGGACTACCTGGGTTCCGTGTCGGGGTCACAGGCCCTGGGGGTCGCCGAGGGCACCTACATGTTCAAGGTGGAGTCCCTGGGGCCCTGGAAGGTGGGGACAGAGGAGCCGATGCCGGCGCAGGCGCCGTACCCGCCCCAGACGTTCACGGGCGAGGGGCCCATCGCGACGCCGTTCTTCCAGACGCGGGGCGGGCCTATTACGGTGAAGATGGAACATGCGGTAGACGGAGACTTCGTCGTCACGATTGTGGAGCTCGGAGGTAACGCTGTGGCCCTCATGGCCCACGAGGACGGTCCATTCAGCGGTTCCAAGCTGGTGAGCCTTAAGAGCGGCATCTTCTACCTGCTGAACGTCGGCACACGCGGTCCCTGGTCCATCACTATCGAGCAGAATCTCAAATGATGACTGCCGCAGGTGCGGTAGACTCGTGGGGAAGGTTCTGCCCAGGGACATGCGTCGCCGCACCGCATGCCCCACCACGCGCTTCTTCCGGGCCCCCTCGAGGCAGTCATCAACCGAAGTTGTTTGTTCCAGTGACACGTCAATGGCTCCTGTGTGACCCCGAAGTCGTTGCCATCGACGCGAATACCGCATGGGCTGTCGGAGACGGAGGCCTGATCCTCAGGACCGCGGATGGCGGGGCGACCTGGTCGAAACAGTCCTCCGGAACTGAAGCCGACTTACGCGGGATTTGCTTACTTGACTCAAAGACGGCCCTCGCGGTGGATGGATCCGGCCTGGTCGGCGATAAGAAAGGCGTGATTATCAAGACAACCGACGTGGGTAACACCTGGGCTCTGCAAAAGTCCGGGTTAAAGGGCGGGCTCGTGAGCGTTTCAGCGTCAAAGTAGTATGATAGAAGCAATGCCAACTTTGCTTCTGCATTAGACGTGACCATCACCGCGAGGGGAGCGGTCTATGCTCAAAACAACCTTTGTTAAGAGAATCGCCATCGTTGGATGCCTGGTCCTGATGGCGGCCCTGATCCCGGTCATAGCATTTGCCGCAAATCCGGTCTGGGTCAAAATCGCTGAAAAAGGCATCACAGACCCCGCAAACCGGCATCTCTTACCAGGTGTTCAATTCAATGGCAAGCTCATGATTGGTAGCGATGATACTCTAACCGCTTCGATGTACGCGTACGACGGGACCTTCGCGCAGGTTGGAAGCAGCGGGTTTGGCGATGTAGGAAATAAAATATTGTTCCCTTACGCGGTCTACCAAAACATGCTGTACATAGGCACAGGGAACACGGTCAGCGGCGGCCAGCTCTGGAAGTGGAGCGGTACTGGAAACCCAGCCCAAATCACGGGAGTGCCGTGGACAGGCGCAAGCAACTCATCGGTTTACCCTCTCGGGGTCTTCAACAACAAGCTGATCGTATGCATCGGTAACTCGGTATCAGGTCTCAGCATGTACAGTTTCGACGGCACGAGCTGGACACAACTCACCGGTCAGGGAAGCCCGGGGACGTCAACAGGTCCGGGTTTCGGGGACCAGGATAACTTGGCCATCCCACAGTTTCCTGAGGTCATATATAACGGCAGGATGATTCTCCCCGTTACAAACAATAACGACGGCCTCCAGGTTTATGCTTACGATGGCTCGAGCTTCACGAGGATAGGACAGGCAGGCGCCGGCTCGTGGGATACAAGTCAGGAATCCGGGTTGGCAGCGATCTCCCAAGTAGACGGACTTCTCTACCTGGGAACCGGCTCCACGGGTGCAGGACAGCTCTGGTCTTACAACGGCTCCGTATGGTCGCAACTTTCAACAACTGGAATCAGTGCGAGCAGCATAAACCTCATGCCAATTGTCAGGGGGGAGGAACTATACGTCTCTACAAAGGACACAACAACTGGCTGCCGTGTTTACAGGAGGGCTGGTGGGTCGTTTGAAGCCATGTCCGACCCCGGTCTTGGAGATACCAACAACCAGGTCGCCGTCTTAACCAGCTACAACGGGAGCCCGTTCGCGCTGACCGGTAATGATAACGGTGGGCAAGCATACGTAACACCCATTCCGCCATCAATCGACCAGGTCATCCCCAACTCGGGCCCGTACGGCACAACCATCACGATAGAGGGCCACGACTTCGGGGTCACGCAGGGGTCGGGTGGCGCGGCAAGCACCGTCACCGTTTACGACAAGAATGCCGAGGTGGTCTCGTGGAGCGACACCTCCATACAGGCGATAGTCCCCACCAGGGCGACCACCGGGGCGGTACAGGTGCAAATGTCCACCGGAGACTCGAACCAGGTTACATTCACACTGACCCTTTCCAGGACCTGGTACTTCGCGGAGGGCACGACACGCGACAACGCCCAGGACGGCAGGTACGAGGAGTGGATATGCCTGCAGAACCCGGGTAGCACCGACGCAAAAGTGCACATAACCTACATGCTGGCGGACGGCTCCACCCCCATCCAGGACGTGGTGGTTGGCAAGAAGAGCAGGAGCACCATAAGCGTCAACGACGAAATTGGCAAGGACAAGGACGTATCGACCTTCGTGGAGTCCGACCAGCTGATACTCGCCGAGAGGCCTATGTACTTCAACTACCGCAACAAGTGGACGGGCGGCCACGAGGTGATGGGGGTGCCAGTCCCCCGCAACTACTATTACTTCGCCGAGGGGACGACGCGGAGTAACGCGGTAGACGGCTACTTCGAGGAGTGGCTCTGCTTCCAGAACCCTCAGAGCTCGGATGCGGTCGTCAACGTGAACTACGTGCTCGGTACCGGCAAGACCGTACAGAAGATGTACTCGGTGAAGGCAAGGAGCCGCTACACGGTTGACGTGAACACGGAGGTCGGCGCCGACCAGGACGTCTCATGCGTGGTGAACAGCAGCCAGGGCATCGTGGCGGAGCGGCCGATGTACTTCTTCTACCACAACAAGTGGACGGGCGGACACGACGTGGTGGGAGCGCCGGGTCCGGGTACCGAGTTCTACTTCGCCGAAGGGACCACGAGGGACAACGCCCGGGACGGCTCGTTCGAGGAGTGGATATCGCTCCAGAACTCCACAATATACAACGCGCCGGTCAAGATTACCTACTACACCGAGCAGTCAGGGACCGTGACCCAGGAGGTGCTGGTCGGCCCGACCAGCAGACTCACTGTGGACGTCAACCTCAAGCTGGGCAAAGACGTGGACGCCTCCTGCAAGGTGGAATCAACCGCGGGAATCCCGATACTTGCGGAGAGGCCCATGTACTTCAACTACCATAATGAATGGGACGGGGGCCACGACGTGATGGGCTGCGACGCCGCCAAGAAGAGCTTCTACTTCGCGGAGGGCACCACCAGGGCGGGCTTCGCCACGTGGATAGCCGTGATGAACCCCGGCGCCGAAGACGTAACCGTCACCTTCCACTACCTGCTTGGAACCGGCGAAAACATAGACAAGACAGTGGTGGTAGCGGCCAACAAGAGGTATACACGCGACGTGCTCGCAGATGTGGGAGCCGAACAGGACATCTCGATCGTCGTCGAGGGCAACACCGAGATCGTGGCGGAGAGGCCCATGTACTTCAACTACCACGGCTGGTGCACCGGCGGACACGACACCCTCGGCTACGGTATCTAACCTAAAATGCAAAAAAGGGGTCAGGCACCTTTTTTGCATTAATCACTCTGAGCGGTGATGCGAAAGGGCACTTGAGTATTATCAAGTGCCCTTTCTTCTCTGTCGATTACTAACTTAAAGATACCCCACCTCATTGAAAGAAAGGGTCTCTCTATGGCTAGAAAGACGCTGGCGTTTTTAATTTCAACACTTTTCGTCTCATCGATGCTTTTCGCAACAGGCCCGCCGCCCGCGCAGGCCTGCGGCTCCCAGAACTGGTACCTGCCCGAGGGCTATACCGGCGGCAACTTTGATACGTACGTCCTGATTCAGAACCCTAACGACTCCAGTGCCGAGGCGACGGTACGTTTCCTCACCGATAACCAGATAACCGACCCTCTGGTCATTGATATCGCACCGAACTCCAGGTACACCGTCAAGGTGGACGACCGGCCGGGACTCTCATCTGCCAACGTCTCCACGATGGTGGAGGCAACGCACGGGGTCGTGGTCGAGCGGGCGATGTACTTCAACTACCCGGGAGGAAAAGCGGGCGGCAGCAACTCGATAGGTGCACGCCAGACCTCGCGCACATGGTACCTGGCCGAGGGCTACACGGGGGGCGACTTCGATACCTACATCCTTGTGATGAACCCGAACCAGGTGGGCGTGCACATCAGGGTCAAGTTCATAACTCCCAAGGATGCGGGAGGCCGAGGCGCGAACGCGACCGAACCCCAGACCGACTTTATAACAAAGGAGTACGACGTAAGCCCGATGCGCCGCTTCACCATCCACGCGGACGAGGTTCCGGGGCTCGAGAACACTGAAGTGAGCGCCATCGTCGAGTCTGTCTCAAAGACGGGCGGGTCTCGCGGCGGAAAAGGCAGTGAAGAGGTTCCCGGCATTATCGCCGAGCGCGCGATGTACTTCAGCTACATGGGCATCAACGGGGGGCACTGCTCGATCGGAGCGCCGAGCGCGTCGAACACCTGGTACCTGCCGGAAGGCCGGACCGCGGGCGAGTACGACACGTACGTCATGGTCATGAACCCGAACTCCACCTCCACCAAGGTTAAGACTACGTTCATGGTGCCTGCTGCAGGTTCCGGAGGGGGCCGCAGTGTCAACCCTTATAACCCCCAGCCGCAGCCGGCGCCAGAGCCGGATGAGACGATAACAAAGGAATATACGCTGGAACCCTACGAGCGGCACACGATCGCCGTGGACAAAATCGAAGGCCTGGAAGCCACCGACATCGCGACCATGGTCCAGTCGTGGTCGGCAGGCGAGGGCAGCGGGAGCGGTTCCAGCTGCAATCCCGTAGTGGTGGAGCGCTCCATGTACTTCTCTCGCGGTAACAACGGTGACGGCCACAACACCATCGGGGCAACCGGTAAGTACGAATACTGGTTCATGGCCGAGGGGTATACCGCCGGCGGCTTCGACACCTGGATCCTCGTACAGAACCCGAACGCGCGTGAAGTCGAAGTGCGCGCGACCTTCATGAAGCCCGAGGGCGAACCGATCATCAAGGAATATACCGTCAAGCAGGCCAGCCGGCTCACCATCCTGGTTGATGAGATACCGGGGCTCGAGAGCACCGAGGTCTCAACAAAGCTGCAGGTCCTGAATCCTGACGAATACAGTACTGCCTGCGAGTACGGCATAATCGCCGAGCGGGCGATGTACTTCGAGTACAACGGGTTCGTCGGCGGCCACTGCTCCCTCGGCGTCGGGGAATAGAAGACAACAAGCCTGCCCCCCCACCCACCCGATTCACACTGCCATCATTGCAATCACAATAAATGTCCAAATGTCGCTAAAGTTTTTCTCGAAGCTCTCCGATATATCGTTTACCGGTAGTGGTTGGTGGGGTATAAATGGCAAAAAATGACTGGTATCTCTTGAGTTTCATACTCACAGTGGTTGCTGCCTGCTTCCTCTGGGGCCTCGCAATTATCGTTTACCGCAACAACAAAAAGGAATACCTAAACAGAACGCTCGCCTTAGCCATGGTTTTCATGGGGCTTTGGATCCTTTCTGGTTTCATAGATAGAATATTCGAGAATCCCAGCGATATTTTCGTCCTCTGGACCTTCAGGTGGGCCTATGCTACAGGCACTATGGCTTGCACACTGCTTTTTCTTTTCGCTTTAGCCCTGTATTTAGACAGCCCCCCAAAAAAATGGCTCGTATACGCCGCCCTGGGCGTTGGCACCGCATCGTCACTGTTGTCTTTATCGCCCTATGTTGTCAGGTCAGCCAGTTATCATGACAACGTTCTTCAATCTCAAAACGGTACCTTGTACCCTATTGTCTCAATCTTCATAATACTTCCCCTCTTATGCAGTATTTACTTCATCTATGCAAAATGGCACAGGTCAACTGGCATAGACCGCGCAAAAACAACTGTTGTTTTACTTGGAATATCGGTCTTCTTTCCGTTCGTGGCGCTCTGCATATTCATTTTTCCCCACTTCGTTGGGAACGATATCTCAGTGAGTTACGCTTTCCTTGGGAGTGTCATTCCCGTGGCCGCTACTTCATATGCCATCATTCGCATGCGCATACTGGATGTCCGAATAATTCTCAGACGCACTGGTGTTTTTATCTTGGGAACGATAGTTGTATCAATCCCGATCATTATGCTGTTCCTACTCTTCAGAATTCTTAACCTAAATCCTTTCATAGAAAATGCCCTCACTCTCATA
>JAENXM010000048.1 GCA_016649525.1 Actinomycetota bacterium | reverse complement strand
GCGAGAAAGAAGATAGACGAGTTTATCAAGCTCATGGACGACTTTGCCCGGTTTGCCGGGGAGCACGAAGTGCATGAGCTGTTGGAAGAGGTCTGGGATCGAACCGGCTACATGGCCGACCTCGAGGCGCAGCGAACTGTCGAGGCCGAGGGCCGCATCGAGAACCTGAAGGAGCTCTTGAGTGTCGTAGCCGACTTCCGGGACGAGTACGGGGCCGTGACCCTGACCGATTTCCTCGAGAGGGTCTCCCTCGTCGATGACACGGAGGACCTCGATACATCCGGCGGATATGTATCTCTCATGACGCTCCACAACGCGAAGGGCCTCGAGTTCCCCGTCGTTTTCATAGTTGGAATGGAGGAGGGGATCTTCCCGCACATCCGCTCCATGGAGGACGAGCAGGGCCTGGAGGAGGAGCGAAGGCTATGCTATGTCGGCATGACGCGTGCGCAGGAGAGGCTGTACCTGCTCCACGCGGCGACCCGCAGCCTCTGGGGAGGGCTGTCAGCGAACCCCACATCCCGCTTCATTGTCGAGATACCCGGTGAGTACCTGGAGGAGGTCGAGTTCGAGGAAGAGGAGGGAAGGGGGCAGGAGCGCGAGCTGATCGAAGTAGATGTCGGAGAGAGGGTCGTTCACGACAAGTGGGGGACCGGCACTGTGGTCGAGATCCTCGAGCTCGAAGGTGACTGCGAGGTCACAGTCGATTTCCCCGGAACCGGTGAGAAGAGGCTGCTTCTTCGATACGCCCCGCTTTCAAAGCCGGATGAATGAATGGGGATTAAAAAACCCGGTTACTTGTCTCATGTGGCCTGAACCCCGGTAATGAGCCACTTCCCATTCTGCCCGTTGAGCCTGTAGATGATCCGGTTTACACCCATCATGCTTTTTACCTGCTTCAGTGTCATATCTGAACTGAATCCACCCGTCGTCGCATGCAGAGATATGTCGACTATCTCGACCTCGGCTTCGTCACCGGCTTCTTTGATTGTTTTAAGTTTCACGCTCTTGACTTCGAATTTAACGCCTGATGTTGAAAGAACTGCTGCTGAACCGGTGAGCAATCCCTGAGCGTCAGGGGTCATAAATGACTTGGCGGTCTCGACGTCCCCCGCGTACAATGCCTTCAGGAAACCCTCGACCGCCACCTCCGCTTCGCTTGTTTTCTTCTCTCGAAAGATGAAGAAGTAGGCGGCCGCGGCTCCACCTATCACCAGCAGGCCTATGACTATGATGGCGATGATTGCGGTCGGGAGCTTGCGCTTTGCTTGTTCCGGCCGGGGTGCGGGCCCGACCTGCGCGTCTCTCGGTGGCCACTCTCCGGGTGCGCCGGACTCGGCGACCTGAAATGCGCCCGGGGGGAGTTCGTGTTCAGGAGGGGGCTCCACAGGAGGTGGCGTCACCGGTTGGCCGGGAGGTTGAACTCCTGCTCCCGGCGGCCGCACCTTGATCTTGAGTCCGCACCCGGGGCAGGAGGGGCTGTTCTCCGGGATCTCACCGCCACAGCGCGCGCATTTCAATTCACAGCCTCCTGTTCGTTCACTGCCCCGATTCGGCCTGGCGGATCAGGTCTTCAAGTGTAGATTTGTAGGGGTCGGCAGGGTTCGGGTACAGTTCGACCGCTTTCCTGAGATATACCGCCGCTTCCTTTCTGTCCCCTTCATAGAACAGGGCAAGGCCCAGGTTCACAAGGGATTTGTAATTATTCGGGTCGAGCTCGACTGCTTTTCTGAAGGCCTCTATCCCCTCTTTCCTGTTGCCCGCCCCGCCGCTCTTGTTGTAGAGATACTGGTAGGCCATCCCCAGGCGGTTGTAGGCATCGGGTGAGCCGGGCTCTTTCTCGATAGCCTTCTTGTAGAGCTCGACGGCGTCCTCGTACCTTCCCTCGCTGAAGGCCTTTTCGCCTTCCTGGAGAAGCTCCGCGGCCGACTTGCTCCCCGGCAGGCCAAAGTAGAGCCCGAGCCCCAGTCCTGAAGCAAGCAGGACAACCAGGATTATCACTATCAGAGCCTGCAGGCGCTTTCTTCTTTTTTCTTTCCTGGAGATATTCCTGGAGGCCAAACTGCCGCCACCTTTCCCTTCGTTTCTTGTTTCGGGCACTTTTACATATTTCCTTTAGGTGGAGCGGCGGCCTGGTCCTGATTCCTGATTGAAGTTTGTAACCCCGTGTGATAGTTTTTTGAATCGGCTTGGCCCGTCTTAGGCCCGGTCTCTTAGGCCGGGATCGGAAAACCGGGCTGGGAGCCCGGTCTTAAGTATTTCCTTGAGCCAGTCATATACCCCAAGGAGAAAAGGTGGATTTTGACCTGACGGAAGAACAACGCATGTTCAGGCAGACCGTGCGCGAGTTTGCCAAGACCGAGATCGCTCCCCATGTGGAGGAACTCGACCGGGCAGGGGAGTTCCCCTACGAGATCCAAGAGAAGATGGCGGACCTCGGCATCTTCGGCCTGCCGTTCCCGGAAGAGTACGGTGGTACTGGTGCTGATCTTGTGACATACGCGCTTTCAGTCGAGGAGATATCGCGGGTCTCGGCATCCCTGGGTATAACGATATCAGCCCACACGTCGCTCGGCGCCTTGCTGGTTTACCTTAACGGGACCGAGGAACAAAAGCAGGAGTGGCTTGTACCGATGGCGCAGGGGAAGATGCTCGGCGCCTTCGGCCTTACCGAACCGGAAGCGGGTTCTGATGCAGGGGCCACGAAGACCACTGCGGCCCTTGACGGGGATGAGTGGGTGATAAACGGCACCAAGTGCTTCATCACAAACTCCGGTACCAGGATATCCAAGATGGTCACCATCACAGCGGTGACGGGTGACAGGGCCGGCAAGAAGGAGATAAGCAACATCATCGTGCCCCACGGCACGCCGGGCTTCACGGTATCACCGCCGTACCGGAAGATGGGCTGGCACATATCCGATACCCACGAGCTGTCCTTCAACGACTGCAGGGTCCCCGCCGACAACCTTCTTGGCGATCGGGGAGCGGGATTGAAGACCTTCCTGAAGGTACTCGACTGCGGAAGGATAGGGGTTGCGGCCCTTTCGGTCGGGCTTGCTCAGGCATGCCTAGACGAGGCGGTCAAGTACGCGAAGCAGAGGCAGCAGTTCGGACAGCCGATAGGGAAGTTCGAGGCGATAAGCTTCCGGTGCGCGGACATGCTGGTGGAGGTCGAGCTGGCCCGCCTGATGACCCTCAAGGCCGCTTGGCTCTACGACCGGGAAGAGCCGTACTCGAAGGAGGCTTCCATGGCGAAGCTGTTCGCTTCGGAGACCGCGATGCGGGCGGCGAGCGCGGCGGTCCAGATACACGGCGGGTACGGCTACATCGAGGATTACCCGGTCTGCCGGTATTTCCGTGACGCGAAGATACTGGAGATCGGTGAAGGGACTTCAGAGGTGCAGAGGCTCATACTCGCCAGGAACCTCGGCCTTTAAAACGCTTTATCGTGTGCGACTGTTTTGACAAGGGGGTACGACTTGGTAGAGACCGTGATTGTTGGCGGAGCCCGGACGGCGTTCGGGCGCATGGGCGGCTCGCTCGCCGAACTGAGCGCAATGGAGCTGGGCGCAGTCGCGATAAGGGGCGCCCTGGATCGGGCGAAAGTACCCGCCGATGCGGTCGACTACCTGATGATGGGGCAGGTCATAACCGGCGGCTGCGGGCAATTACCCGCGAGGCAGGCTGCATTGAAGGCCGGTATTCCGCTGAATGTTCCCTCCATAACCCTGAACAAGGTCTGCATTTCGAGCATAAGCGCGCTCGTGATGGCCGACCAGGCCATAAAGGCCGGTGACGCGGATATAGTCGTTGCGGGCGGGATGGAGAGCATGAGCCAGGGCAACTACTACGTTCCGAAAGGGCGCTTCGGGTACCGCATGGGGAACGGCAAGCTCATAGACGGCATGATCCAGGACGCGCTCTGGTGCGCCATCAACGACTGGCACATGGGCGAGGGGACGGACCGTGTCGCCGAGGAGTTCGGCACGAGCCGCGAGGACCAGGATTTCTGGGCCGCGAGGAGCCAGCAGCGCGCTGCCGCGGCGCAGGAAGCGGGTAAACTGGCCGAGGAGATAGTCCCTGTTGAGATAACGGTCAAGAAGGAGAAGGTTCCTTTTGAGACGGACGAGCACCTGCGTGCCGATACCACGGGCGAATCGCTCGCGAAGCTGCGTCCCGCGTTCCGCAAGGAGGGGACGATCACGGCCGGTAACGCTTCGGGGATAAACGACGGGGCGGCGGCGCTCGTCGTCGCTTCACGGAGCAAGGCCGAGGAGCTGGGGCTCGAGCCTCTCGCGACCGTGGTTTCGAACGGCATGGTAGCGGATAAGCCGGAGTACCTGGCGACGGTGCCCGCGAACTCGATAAAGAAGGCGCTCGAGAAGATAGACAAGAAGGTCGAGGACATAGACCTTTTCGAGATAAACGAGGCGTTCGCCGCCGTCTGCTGGCATTCATCGATAATGCTGGGGCTGGACCCCGCGACAGCGGAGAACGTCAACGTGAACGGCGGTGCCATCGCTCTAGGGCATCCCGTCGGCGCGAGCGGCTCGCGCATCGTCATTAGCCTGGTGAATGAGCTCAGGAGGCGGGGCGGAGGGCTTGGCGCCGCGGCCATCTGCGGTGGCGGCGGGCAGGGCGACGCGGTGATCATAAAGGTAGATTAAGAGAGTCAGGAAGGATTAAAGCACGTAAATCGGAGGTGCGAGATGCAGTACGACCTGACGGACGAGCAAAAGATGTTCCAGGAATCGATAAGGGACTTCGCAAAGAGCGTGGTAGAGCCGCGCGCCATGGAGATCGACGAGAAGGGCGAGTTCCCCTGGGACATGGTCGAGGAACTCAAGAAGAACGGCTTTATGGGGCTCCCGTTCGCGGAGGAGTACGGGGGAGAGGGCGCCGACCTGCTCACCCTGTGCGTCGCGATTGAGGAGCTCGCGAAGGTCTGCGTGAACACCTCTCTCATCATCGGCTGCCAGGAGCTGGGCTCAACGCCGATCAAGCTCGCCGGCAGCGATGAGCAGAAGAACAGGTACCTGCCCCCGCTCGCCTCCGGTGAGAAGCTCTGCGGTTTCGGCCTGACCGAGACCGAGGCCGGGAGCGACGCCGCCTCGATGAAGACGCGCGCTGTCAAGAAGGGCGACAAGTACATCCTGAACGGGGCCAAGTGCTTCATAACGAACGGTGGCGTCGGGGAGACATTCTCGGTTTTCGGAATGACCGACCCCGAGAAAGGGGTACGCGGCATCTCGGCTTTCATAGTGGAGAAGGAGTTCCCCGGCTTCAGCGTCGGAAAGCACGAGGAGAAGATGGGGATCCGGGGTTCCTCGACCACAGAGCTATTGTTCGAGGACTGCGAGGTCCCCGCGGAAAACCTGCTGTGGGAAGAGGGCAAGGGCTTCAACCTCGCCATGATGACCCTGGACCGAACGCGCTCCTCCATCGGCGCGCAGGGGCTTGGTGTAGCCTCCGGCGCTCTCGAATACACAATCAACTACATGAAGGAGAGGGTGCAGTTCGGCAGGCCGATAGCGGCCCTGCAGGGCCTCCAGTTCATGGTGGCGGACCTGGCGATGCAGGTGGAGGCGGCGCGGCAGCTGGTTTACCGGGCGGCCTGCGCTGTCGAGGGGCAACTGCCGGGCTTCTCGGCGCTATCGGCGATGGCCAAGTGCTTCGCGACCGATACCGCCATGAAGGTGACCACCGACTGCGTGCAGTTGATGGGTGGCTACGGCTACATGAAGGATTACCCGATGGAGCGGATGATGAGGGACGCGAAGATAACCCAGATCTACGAGGGGACGAACCAGGTCCAGAGGGTGGTCATCTCGAGGGCTTTACTCGGCAAGTAGGACAAAAAAAGGGGGCAGACCACTTTTGTTGAGTTGCGTCCCTTTAGCCCGGCCTCTCAGGCCGGGATAGGTCAGCCGGGCTAAGAGCCCGGCCTAAAGATGGTGAGGGATAGGTCAGCCGGGCTAAGAGCCCGGCCTAAACTGGTTGCGCCAGCGCTCAAGGCGCTCGGCTATACGCTTTTCGAAACCCTGGTCCGTGGGGTGGTAGTAGCGCCTTCCCTTGAGTTTCTCGGGCATGTGTTCCTGATCGACTATGTGGTCCTGGAAGTTGTGCGCATACTTGTATCCCTTCCCGTAACCAAGCTCCTTCATGAGCCGAGTCGGCGCGTTCCTTATGTGAAGCGGCACCGGCAGCGCCCCGTATTTTCTCACGTCGGCTTTGACCTCGCCGTACGCCGTGTACAGGGAATTGCTCTTCGGCGCCGAGGCCAGGTAGGTCACGGCCTGGGCGAGCGCCAGGTCGCATTCCGGCATCCCCACGAAGTGGCAAGCCTGCATCGCCGAGACGGCGACCACGAGTGCCTGCGGGTCGGCGTTGCCGACGTCCTCCGATGCGAAGCGTATCAGCCGCCTGACTATGTAGAGCGGGTCCTCGCCCGCCTCGAGCATCCTGCCGAGCCAGTAAAGCGAGCCGTCGGGGTCGGAATCGCGAAGGCTCTTGTGGAGGGCGGAGATCAGGTTGTAGTGCTCCTCGCCCGCCTTGTCGTACAAAAGGGTCTTTTCCTGGGCGACCTTCAGGGCCAGCTCGGCGGTCACGCGCGGCCCGCCGCCCTCCTGCCGGGCCGCGAAGACCGAGAGTTCGAGGAGGTTGAGCGCTATGCGGGCGTCGCCGTCCGCGATCCCGGCCATCGCCTCGATCGCCTCGTCATCGACATCGACCTCGATCGACCCGAGCCCCCTTTCCCCGTCCGAGAGCGCGCGAAGCACGATTCTCTTCAGGTGCTCCGGCTCTAGCTTCTCGAGCACATATACCCTGACCCGCGAGAGGAGCGGCGCGATGACCTCGAAGGAGGGGTTCTCGGTGGTCGCGCCTATCAGCGTGATGGTGCCGTCCTCAACATGGGGTAGGAACGCGTCCTGCTGGGCCTTGTTGAAGCGGTGTATCTCGTCAACGAAGAGGATCGTCTTGACGTCGTTGAACTTCCTCTTTTCCCTCGCTTCGGCGATTATGGCTCGAAGTTCGGGTACGCCGGTTGTAACCGCGCTGAACCTCAGGAACTCACTCTTGCTCGCCTCCGCGATTATCCGGGCAAGAGTCGTCTTGCCGGATCCGGGCGGCCCCCAGAAGACAATCGAAGAGACGTTGTCCTCCTCGATTGCCAGGCGCAGCGGCTCGCCGGGGCCGACTATCTTCTCCTGGCCCTCGAACTCATCCAGCGTCTTCGGCCTCATGCGGTCCGCGAGAGGGGTACCCACCAGTGTCTCGGGGCTCTGGTCGAAGAGGTCCATCACGCGCCTTCCCGGATGAGGTTCGAGACTTCCTCCAGAGCGGTGAACGCCTCGACTTCACGGCTGTGTATCTCACGCGCGATCGGGCTCGCCTCTCTTACGGCTTCCGCCCCGTTTTCCGAGAGGTCCTTGAAGGTGAGCGAAAGCCGGGTCCACAGGTCGCCGACCGCGATAAAATCTTCGCCGACATCCGAGAGACGCCGCTCGCCCATCAGGGGCGCCGCCTCCTTCAGGAAACGGCCGTACATGCGCCGGAAGTTGCCACCGTAGCCCGTGCCGCCCTTCTCGGCCGTGACGTATATGGTCTTGCACAGGAGGGACAGGGTCTTCTCGTCCATCTTCTCGGGCCACCTGTCCATCTCCGAGGCGAAATCTTCAAGGCCTTTGACACCGCGCACGATCCTCGCCCCGCCGAAGTCGAAGTTCACCTGGTCAGGGTCAAGCCTCAGGTTGAACCTGACCGCCTTGTCTAGGGCGGTGGGGATGGCCTCCTCGAGCGGCGCGAGTCTGTCAGGGACCTGGAAGAGGTAGTAGGCGTTCTCGGCGGGCTGGGGCAGGTAGGCGGAGGAGCGGGCCGTCGAGAGGTTCTCGAGCGAGCACTCCTGTATCTCGTCGCGGTCGTTGTCGGCTACGAAAGCGACGCCTTTTTCCTCGTCGTAGCCCACGAGCATTATACGGTGAGCGCTGAAGTGGGTCTTGGCCCTGAGATAATCCAGGTAGTAGACATCGGCGTGCACCATGGTGGGTACGCCTTCGTCGAGCATTCGCTTGACCGCGAGCCAGCCCTCTTCCCGCGTGAGGCCGCTCACCACCTCGAGGCCGATCCCGAGCTGGGAGCACAGCTGCTCCTCCATGTTGTGCGTCCGCCCGCCTATGTAGACAGGCGGCTTCATCTCCGGGTGGCTGTAGTATATGAACCCGACCCCGACTCCGAGTCCGAAGACCATATCCTCTGTGAATTCGTGCCCGTGGAACCCGAGAAGGTCGCGCAGCGCGGTGCTGGAGCAGTGCCCACCGGGACCGTGCGGATACTCCTCTATGAAAACTCTTGCCAACAGAACTCCTTTTTCTATTAACAGTCCAATTCTAAAGCATATGTGTCACGGCGTTAATTGATAATGAACACGGCCATCTGCTATATTCTGGAAGGCCGGCCCTCAGTAAATACGAGTAGATATCTCTACAGGTGATGATCCTCAGTGGACTACCGCAGGCGCAAAACCCGCTATGAGCGGGCCAGGTCCCGAAGGCAGAAGACCAGGCGGTTACTACTTCTGTTCCTGATTACCCTCCTCGTGGGCGCGGGCGTGGGAGTGGGGATGAACTTCCTCATCGGGAAGCCTGAACCCGCGAAGACCACCAAAAGCGAGACCGGCAAAGAGTCGAGCGCGACTTCCGGGAGCAAAAAGCCTTCCGAGCAGGCGAAGAAGCCAGGCACGCCCCAGTTCAACGTCTCCCAGTCGATGGCGCATACATTCGCACTCTCCGAACAGATAGGCAACCGGCCTGCCGGCTCGATAAAAGAGTCATCGGCCGCTGACTACGTAGTGCAGAAGCTCGCGGAGTATGGCTACAGCGTCGAGGAGCAGCCTTTCACCATGCCTGACGGCTTCGGCTCGAGGAACATCAGCGCGAGCAGGCGCGGTTCCAGGGAAGGCTACACCTTGATAATCGGGGCCCACTGCGATTCGCCTCAAGGGACGAAGGGGGCGGTGAATAACGCCTCCGGCGTCGGCGTCACCCTCGAGCTCGCAAGGATCTTCTCGAAGGTCAAGCTCGCGCCTACCATCCGGTTCGTCTTTTTCGGGGCGAACCGGCCGGGTGGGGGAGACATCGAGGAACGCTTTATCGGCGCGCGCCGCTACCTTGACATGCTCGGGTCCATGGAAAGAAAAGAGGTCGTCGGGGTTATCGCGGTCGATTCGGTGGCGCAGGGCGAGGTACTTGCGCTCCGTACGCAGGCGACCGGCCTTCAGAGGCTCAGGGACAAGCTGGCAACCTACGCGAACGGCGAAAAGACCCCCGTGGTCGAGCTGAAAGCTACGAACGACAGTGATAATATCCCGTTCGAAGATGCACAGATGCCCGCGGTTTGGATAGAATGGTGCAGCTCAGGCGGGAGCCTGCAGACCGACGATACGTATCAGAGTGTGCTTGCCGGTAAAGAGGAGACTGTGGGAAAGCTCATCGAGAGCTTCCTTTACGACCTCAGCTCGAGCGACCTGGAGGAACTGAAATACTGATGGATTACAGTGAAGAGAGAGACGCACCCTTCTTCCGTGAGGGTACCGAAGTTGCAGAGGCCGGGCGCGTAAGAAACACCGAGGGCCAGCTTTCACTGCTCGCGCCCGAACCCGGCCTGCGCAGGAAGCTACTGATCTCAGCGGGAGTGATCGTCTCGGTTTTCGTCGTGGGGATGATAGCAGGGGCGGTTCTCGGGATATTCGTCTAGAGAGTAGTCGCGCTTCCGGCGGGTGAGGTGGCGCTCGTGGTGGGCGTCGCCAACTGGACGAGGTCCTTTCTGATGAAACCCTCGACCTCTGTGCTCGTGTTCCCCGATTTGACCGTAGCTTTTGCCTTGATCCAAGCCTTGCCATCCGTACCGGTCGCATCTCCCAGCACCGTGACCTGCTGGCCCTTTTGAAGCGTCCCGAGTATCTGGCCCGATGGATTGGCAGTGGACCTTATCCGGGCGCTCTGCGCCGTGACGGTGGCGGTCTGGGTCACCGGCTGCGGCGGTTGAGCGGCACTCTGCTCCTCGGCCTTCTTCTCCTCGGTATTTTCGGTAGCGCTGCTCTCCGCGGTTTTGGTCTCGGTCGTTTTATTCGATTCCTTGGCGGGTTTTCTGAAAGCGTCGGTTATCTTCCAGCCGAACGCGAAGCCTACCGCGAAGATGCCGGCGAGCACGAGGACGAGAAGCGCTACGACCAGGACATCGGCTGTCCGCGCTCTCCTTGCGCGGACGCGAACCTCCTTCACATCCTTGCGAACGGGCTGTCCGGCAGGGGCGTACCTCCAGGCGACCAGGGTAGCGTTGTCGGATGAGTCGCGGCTGAAGGCGAGCCGGGCGAGCTGGCTCGCGGTCCTCTGAACGTTTATCCCGGAAAGGAGGTTCTCGACCATCTCCTCTTCCGAGACCG
>JAENXM010000185.1 GCA_016649525.1 Actinomycetota bacterium | reverse complement strand
GCGCGGCATCTCCGCTCTGCGAGCCTCCTTCACGACGATGTACCTGGATGAGAACCGGAGGGTGGCGCCCGGCAACATGAGGGACGTGCCGGATGAGGAGACCGGCTCGACCGCCGAGAACTACGGGCACTTTGGATACGATGACCGGACGCCGGGCTACATTCAATCGGACTGGGGGACCGGAAGCGCGTGCTTCGCTGCGGCCTATGCCCAGAGGCACTTCGGCGACGTGTTCATCGACGTGCGCAGGATGAAGGCCTTCGGCATCAACGGCTGCCGGGTCAAGAGGATGTATCGCTCCGGCGAAAAACTGATGCTCGATGTCGAGAAACAAATCGATGCCGGGCTGGACATCGTGATAAAAGCTTCGGAGGCGCCGCCCGACCTCCAGGTCGAGGTGAACGGCATCAGGGCAAACAAAAACGCCTCGGGAGACTTCGGCGTCCTCCTCTAGGCGCGTGCATGACACATTCGGTGCCAGGCACCGAATGTGTCATCGCCGGTCACTTCTTCTTGTGGCGGTTCTTCTTGAGCTGTTTCTTATGCTTTTTCTTGCGCATCTTCTTGCGCCGTTTCTTTACAACCGAGCTCATATCTTCCGGTCTCAGGCCTTCCTTCTTCAGCCGGCTTTCAGCACAACAGGAAGAATCCTACCACAATGAGCGGGAATGGGCACGATTATTTTATAGAGACAGCGGTCTGTAAACGTGAAAGGGCGATCACGCGGCGTCCATCAAGGTGAACTCGAAACAGGCGCCCCTGTCGTTGTACGCTTCGACCGTGCCGCCGTAAATCCCAACTATCTTGTCGACTATCGCGAGCCCGATGCCCGTCTCCCCCGTTTCACCTTTGAAGAAGGGGACGAATATCTGGTCCATATGTTCAACCGGTATCCCTGAACCGTTGTCCTTCAGCAGGTATCTGTGTCCGCCTTTTTCGCTGTCACCGAGGTACGAAACCCTGACCCTGGGTTTCTTACTGGCGTTGTGCTTGATGGCGTTCGCGATAAGGTTCGAGAAGAGTTGATAGATGTGTGTCGGGTTCGCGGTTACACGGCCGAGGTCATCATCCACATCTATCTTGACACCTTTTTCCGCTATTACATACGCCCTCTCATCGAGTATTCTTTGCACCACGGCACCGACGTCCACAGCATGGACTTCTCGCGGTACCTGGCCGGCCTCGGCGAGGACGAGCAGGTCCTCGACGAGCGCGCTGGAGACCTCGAGGTTCTTGTTTATTATCTCCGCAAGTTCGTCGATGCTGGTATCTACGTCCTCGGGCACCGGATTCTTGAGCATGTACTGGAGAGTCATGTTCGCCGCCATTATCGCGGAGAGAGGACCTCTCAGGTCGTGTGATACCGCGTGGGTGTAACCCTCGAGCTCCCTGTTCAACTCCAAAAGCTGTTCTTCGGCTCGTTTTCGCTCCGTTATGTCACTCACCGTTGAGATGAACGCTTTAGGGTTGCCAACCGAATCCCTGATGAGGGCTGCGTTCAGCTCACCCGTGTAGGTCGAACCGTCTTTACTCAACATCGTGTACTCAACCTTTCTCAACGGCTCCTCCAGGGTCTTGATCAGGTTTTCCCTCGCTCTTTCGTGATCCTCGGGAGATATGATCTCGAACGCGTTCTTTCCTATCAGCTCTTCGGCGCTGCCGACGCCGTAAAGCTCGAGCGCTCGCTCAGATACGTAGGTGATGTTCCCGTCGAGGTCGGTGGCGATCACCGCGTCGGGAGAGGAAAGCACCAGACTTCTGTACGTTTCCTCCGACTCGCGGAGCAACTTCTCCGTTATTTTTCGTTCGGTTATGTCCCTTGTGATGCCGATGAGGGTCTTAGGTCGACCCTCGGAATCCCTGATGAGTGCCGCACTCATCTCGCCCGTGAATCTCGAGCCGTCTTTTCTCAGCATTGTGAATTCAACGCCCATGACGGGACTCTCGGTGAACGCTTTCTCAATGCTCTTCATCGCCTTTTCATGGTCCTCGGGGGCTATTAGTTCGAACGCGCTTTTTCCGAGGAGTTCCTCGGCGCTTTCAAAACCGTGTACTTCAACCGTGCGGTCTGATACATATGTGAATATTCCCTCGAGGTTGATGGCGGTCACTGCGTCGGGATTGGCAAGCACCAGACTTCTGTACGTCTCCTCCGACTCGCGGAGCGCTTTATCCGCCTCCTGTCGCTCGGTCAGGTCCCTGCCTACGGCGCAGATGCCGGTCGGGTTTCCGTCATGGTCGCACATGAGGGTCCCGTTGAATTCGAACGGGATGAGTCTTCCGTCCTTCGTGAGGATCTCTACCTCCTCGAAATTGCCTCCTGTTTTTCGCACTCTTTCTATACCCTCGTCGACCATGTGGACGTCTTCTTTCTTGATGAGATTGAACGGGTTCATGGTGGAGAGTTCTTTGTCGCTGTAGCCGGTCACCTCGTTCACTCTTCTGTTCCATCGGAGTGGTTCACCTTTGAGGTCCGTCATAAACAAAAGGTCGTCCATCACGTTGAGGGCGCTTTCCGTCAAAGTCCTCTCTTCATGGAGGGCCTGCTCAGCAAGCTTCTGCTCGGTGATGTCCACCGCTATCTCGTAACAGACGAGCCTTCCGTCGGGCCACTCGATGGCCTTGTCAATGCAGTGGTACCAGCGCTGGTTCAGGCGGTTCTGGAAGTCCTCGATATGGGTCCTTCCGATGTTTTCCCCGAGGATCTTGTCGTTGACGCAGAAAGGACACGGCGAGTCCATTCCCTGCATCGATTCGTAGCATTTACTACCGATTATCTCACCGAACACTTTCTTCATAGCCCCGTTCGCGTACAGTATCTCGTAGGTTTCGGGGTCGATGACGTACGCGGGCTCGTCAATGCTCTCGAATATGGAGAGCAGACGCTGCCGCTCGAGCTCGCGGGCCGCGCTGGTGCGTCGGGACGTCACCTCCGCAAGCGCCTTGGCGACCGCTTCGGTAAGCACCGCGGTGAGATCCTTGTCCTTCTGGAGGTACGCCGACGCCCCCATCTTTATCGCCTGCGAAGCGACGTACTCGCTGCCCCGACCGGTCACCATTATCACTGCGGGATGGTCGTCGATGGACGTGATCTCTTCCATGAGCGACAGCCCGTCGCCGTCGGGGAGCTGGTAATCAAGGATCGCTATATCCCAGGTTCTCTTCGGCAGGATATTTCTGCAGGACGAACAGTCTTTTGCTTTCTCCACATAAGCGGAGAACTTCTTCTCGAGGAGTTCTTTGATTACGGATGCAGTCACCGGATCGTCTTCTACTATGACTGCGTTCATGATCGTTTCATCTTCTATGTCGGCATCCAGAGTGCGGAGGCCTGATCACCCATATCCAGTCTACGATATAGCCTCGATGGATTACCAGTAATCCCTCGAGAAGGCCTCTATTATCCGCTCCTGGGCGCCGCTTCTAAGCGCCGCTATGAGTTCGCCGTATACCTTTCCGGCATTGACTCCCCATGCGTCCACCGAACTTATCTTGACAGGGGACCGGGTCCTGTCGACCGTGAAGAGCCCGAAGCGCGGTTCGTACGAACCCCACTCGTAGTTGTCGACCATACTCCAGTGGAAGTAGCTCTTTACCGGCATGCCATCTTTGAGAGCCCGTAGCATCTCATACAGGTAGCACTGCAGGAACTTGTCCCTTGTGGCGCCGTCCCATCTAGGCTCGACCCTTCCCTTGTGGACCCTGTAGCACATGCCGCTCTCCAGGATATGAAGGGGCAGGCCCTCTCCGTTTATGAGCCATGCTTTCATGAAGTGGTACATACCCCTCGGGTTCAGCACCTGCTCCCAGAGCTCCTGCTGGGGCGAGAAGCGCTTCTCCCTGATGTCCTGGAGGCCGGGCGCCTTGAGCAGGTGGCTGAGGAATGGGTCATAGTAGTCGATCG
>JAENXM010000090.1 GCA_016649525.1 Actinomycetota bacterium | reverse complement strand
GGGGCGCATTTCCCCGCACCGAGCCCCGCTAGGACGCGGCGCTAGCCCTCCGCCTTTGATTTGATCCCTTCGAAATATTTCGCGGACGCTTCGGCGATTGCCATTGCTGTTTTTTCGATGAAAGAATCGTCGGCGAGGAGCTTTTCTTCCTCGGGGTTCGTTATGAAGGCGGGTTCGACTATGACCACCGGCATACTCGTCTCCCTTAGAAGAGGGAAGGCGGTGCCGTGTGCCCGGCAGTCCGGAGTGTGGAGCCTCTCGACCAGCTCGTCCTGGAGATGGTTGCTGAGCCTGTAGCCGTACGGGGAGCGGTAGTGGCCCCTCGCGAAGTAAAAGGATGAGGAGCCGCGCGCTTTCGGGTCCTGGGACGCGTTGAGGTGGATGCTCAGCACCAGCTCGACCCCCTGCTCGTTGGCGCGCGAGGCCCGTTCCTTTTCGGAGACACTCTCCCCCGGCCGTCGCGACATGATGACGACTGCCCCGTGTTTTTCCACGAGTATCCTTGAAAGACGCACGGCTATATGTTCGGCGACCTCGCTCTCCTTGAGCCCGCCGGGGCCGACCTCGCCCGGGTCCGGGGGGAAGCAGTGGCCGGCGTCCACCATGATCCGCCTGCCGCGGATGCCCCCCGCCGGGAGGCCTTTTTCCGTCTCGCGTACGGACGCGACGCTGCCCTGCTTGGTGACGCGGGAGAGCCTCAGCAGAGCTTCCACCGTCTTGGTCCCAACTATGCCGTCGACGGGGATGCCCAGGTTGCGCTGGAACTGCTCCACAGCCAGCGTTGTATCATCGTCGAAGATTCCGTCCTCCTTGCCGCTGTAGAAGCCGAGTGCGTTCAGCCGCCTCTGGAGTTCGGCGACGTCATCGCCCCGGAACGGCGGCTCTGTGAGGTAAAGGAAGCGGCTGCCGATGGCGCGGCTCGCCTCCACCAGGGACCTCCAGGTCTCGGGGCCTACTATGCCGTCGGCGATCACCCCTCTCTGTTGCTGGAACGCCCGCAATGCCGAGTCGGTCAACGGCCCGAAGAGCTCCTTTTCGATCTCTTCACAATCCCTGTCCAGGAAACCGGCGGTGACCAGGCGGCTCTGTATGTCCCTGACCTCCCGCCCGCTGCTTCCCTGCCTGAATAGTTTCACTTACCCTCCGGCCTCCTGTCCCTTCCCGCACGGTCCTGTTGCCGGATGCGCGCCGGGGATCGGGTCTGGCCTGGACATTCTTAACTCATTCGACCACGGTTCAACTGAAGATTATATCTCAAGAAACCCATGGAACGGCGGTAGAGCGGGCGGTGAAGAACTCCGTTTTGACTTTGAGAATAGCGTGTACATATACTAGACTTGACTGTGCTAGGTGGGGAACTAGCGGTGCCCTGTACCCGCAATCCGCTACAGCGGGGCCGAATTCCCACCTGAGGTCCTCAGGGACCGGTGTCACTGCTCCTGTAAGCGGTGTTGAAGGCTGGGTCCCACGCAACGGAAATTTGTGAACCCCGTCAGGTCCGGGAGGAAGCAGCGGTAAGCAGAACCTTCCGTGTGCCGTGGAGCAACCTGGTTGGAGCTGGCTGCAGGGGTGGAGCCCGATCCCAGGGGTCGATGGTGGGTGCACAGTCACTTTTTTGTCCCGCTCTTGAATGCCACCTGAGGTGGGGAAGCTATGGAGCATATTACTCTTTATCGCAAATGGAGACCACAGAGTTTTGAACAGGTCATCGGGCAGCGGCACGTGACCAACACGCTGGCAAACGCGCTGTCCGGCGGGAGGCTCGTCCACGCGTACCTTTTCAGCGGCCCCCGGGGCACCGGGAAGACGAGCACCGCGCGGATCCTCGCCAAGGCGATCAACTGCGTCGAGGGACCGACCGCCACGCCCTGCAACGTGTGCGACGCCTGCATATCGATCTCCGAGGGTACGGCGCTCGACGTCATAGAGATAGACGCCGCCAGCAACCGGAAGATTGACGAGATAAGGGACCTGCTCGACAAGATCCCGTATGCTCCCACCGCGCTTCGCTCCAAGGTCTATATCATCGACGAGGTACACCAGTTGACGCCGGAGGCTTCCAGCGCTCTGTTGAAGACGCTGGAGGAGCCCCCCGGACACGTCATTTTCGTCCTTGCCACGACCGAGCCGCACAAGATACTCCCGACGATAGTGTCGCGGTGCCAGAGGTTCGACTTCAGCCTGGTGGCGACGCCTGAGATCTCCGATCTGCTCGGGCACATAGCCTCGGAAGAGGGGATCGACATCGAGGATGAAGCGATAGGGATGATAGCGGAACACGCGCACGGATCGGTACGTGACGCGATCGGGGTGATAGACCAGATCGCGAACCTGGAGGGAGAGAAGGTCACCCAGGAGCAGCTTGCCGAGATTCTGGGCGAGGTGGAGTCCGAACTGGTCTTCGAGATGGTGGATCTGATTGCGGACAGGGACACCGCGGGTTCCCTCGCGCTTGTGGGGAGGATGCTCGACAGCGGGAAGGACCCGAGGCGCTTCGTGGAGTCGCTTATATCGCACCTTCGCTCGATATTCCTCGTGCAGAACGCGGCGAACCCCAGGGAGATAGTCGAGGCGACTAATGAACATTTCCGGAGGCTTGAGGACCAGGAGAAGGTCCTCAGCCGATACGAGGTGTTGAGGTTCATAGAGCGCCTTGGCGAAACGTACCGGGAGATGCGCTGGAGCGAGAACCCGAGGATCGCGCTCGAGTGCGCGCTGGTGAAAGCGACGAGGCTGGACGTGGACGTGACACTCGAGGGCCTCCTTTATCGCATCGGGGAGCTCGAGAAGAAGATGGAGGATACCGGGGAGGGGGCGACAAAGCCGCAGGGGGATAGCACCGTAGCGGCGGCGAAGGAGGTCGAGGCCGCGGCGCCCGTCCCGGAGAAGGCGAAGGCGGGGAAGCGGACGTCGGCGAAGACCGGGGCTAAGGTTTCGGATGAGAAAACCAAGGAGCCTGAGGAGCGTCCCGCCCCTGAAAAGACAGCAACGGGAGGGTCGGCCGGCAGGGCGGAGGCGAAGAGAGCGTGGATGGCCGTGCTGGCGGAGCTCAAGAAACAGGGCCAGATGAAGATCTACGCCGCGCTCATGAAGGCGAGAGTCCAGGGCGTTGCCGAAGGAGAGGTCGTGCTCGAATTCCCGGAGGACGCCTCGTTCCAGCAGGAGCTCCTTAAGAGCTCCGGAGGTCTCTCGCGGGTCGAGGAGATACTCTCCGGCTTTATGGGCAAACCGGTCGTGCTCAGGCTCGAGGAGTCCGGCCGGAGGAAGGCAGGCGGTGGTGAACGCGAATCAGCCGGGACAGGAGGTCGCGCTGGGGCCTCGGACGAGCCCACGGAGAAGAGCGGGGGAAGCGAGATTGCGGATGAGAAGAAGCACTCGAACAGTGACGAGATCGCGAAGATCGTCCTGAATAAGTTCGGCGGGGAGATAATAGAGAACAAGGATGAAGGGAAGGGGTAGCATTGTCCAAGGGTAAGTACTATCCGCAGGCGGCCAAAGGGTCGAAGGGCGGTACGCAGGACATGATGAAGCAGCTCCAGCAGGTGCAGAAACAACTTGCCGAGGCCCAGGATTCCCTGGCCGAGGAGACAGTGGAGCACACTGCGGGCGGCGGTGTGGTGAAGGTCATCGTGGACGGCCAGCAAAAAATCCGCGAGATCAAAATCGATCCGCAGGTGGTTGACCCCGAAGACGTGGGAATGCTCGAGGACCTTGTCCTGGTGGCGATCAACGGCGCCCTGGAGGAAGCGGAAAAATTCGCGGCGGAGCGCATGGAAGGAATAACCGGCGGATTCAACATACCGGGGCTTTGAGGATCGGTCATGGCGTTTTACGCGGCACCTGTCGAGAAGCTTATTGAGCAGCTGTGCAAGCTCCCGGGCATCGGGCCAAAGTCAGCCCAGAGGCTCGCTTTCCACATGCTGTCGGTTCCCAGGGCGGACGCGGTTGAGCTTGCCCGTGCGATAGTCGAGCTCAAGGACAAGGTGAGGTTCTGCAGTATCTGCTTCAATATCAGCGAGGGCGAGGTCTGCGGCATATGTTCTGATCCCAGGAGGGACGACTCGCTGTTGTGCGTCGTGGAGGAGCCGGGGGACGTGACCGCGGTGGAGCGGACCGGCAGGTTCCGTGGCAGGTACCACGTGCTCGGCGGGGCGATATCACCTATCGACGGCGTCGGGCCGGAGGAACTGCGCTTCGAGGAGCTGGTGCGGCGCTTGAGGGCAGGCGGGGTTTCCGAGGTAATAGTCGCCACGAACCCCAACGCGGAGGGTGAAGCGACAGCCGTTTACCTCGCGCAGGTTATCAGACCGCTCGGCATAAGAGTGACGAGGATAGCGAGCGGCCTGCCGGTGGGCGGAGACCTGGAGTACGCCGACGAGATCACCCTCGGCCGTGCCATGGAGGGCCGCACCGAATTATAGATGGGGTCAGGTCTTGAAACGTGAATTAATAAGTAGAGAATGTGTCTTGAATTGTGCTTGGTCTGCTTGTATAATTCACTTATGTCTAGGCCTCTGAGGATAGAGTTTCCGGGCGCTATTTACCACATCACATCACGCGGGAACGCAAAACAGGAGATCTTTGAAACCGACGAGGACAGGGCTGCTTTTCTGCGAACCCTCCAATCGGTCACTGAAAGATATAAATGGTTGTGCCATGCGTATTGCCTCATGAACAACCATTATCACCTGTTGGTCGAGACGCCCGACTGCAATCTCTCCGTGGGGATGAGGCAGCTGAACGGCGTCTACACTCAAGCCTGGAACCGGATGAACGGCAGTTCAGGTCATCTCTTTGAGGGGAGGTTCAAATCCATAGTCGTGGACAAGGACAATTACTTTTTAGAGGTATCGAGATACATCGTTTTGAATCCTGTGAGAGCAGGACTCGTGGATGACCCGTCTCGATGGCGGTGGAGCAGTTATCGAGCGACCTCGGGGTTGGTTAAAGCGCCGAGCTTCCTTAGCGTCAAGTCGCTATTGTCCCTTTTCTCGAATGACGAAGGGCAGGCCCGGCGGCGCTACAGTGAATTCGTGCTGGCCGGGAGCGAGTGCTCAATCTGGGAGCACTTGAGGGGGACCATTCTACTCGGGGACGATGATTTCATTGAGGGCATGAACGATTATCTGAGTGGTTCCGCAGGTGTCAGGGAGGTTCCGAGTGAACAGAAGTTCGTGTCTAGGGCGACCCTACCGAGTCTGTTCGGGGCGGGGTGCACCACGGCCGAGAGGGACGAAGGGATATGGTCTGCACATGTGAATCATGGATACAGCTTGAGGGAGATAGGCGACCATCTGGGGATCCATTATTCGACCATCAGCAGGGCGCTGAACCGGCAACTTAATAATTCACGTTTCAAGACCTGACCCCATCATTCGTTATCCCCCCGACCACGCTCAAGGTGATCGCCTCGACAAGGAACTGGGCTAGGTCTTCACTCCCTGCCCGTCCTGCAACTTCTCTGCGCCTTTTACTACGACTTTATCGCCGGTCTTGATTCCTTCGAGTATCTCCGCATCCGTTTCGGAGGTGAGTCCCACTGAGATTTCTGTGAGGCGCGCCTTGCCGTCGACCACTTTGTAAACGTATTTCTTTCCCTTCTTTGTGACGACCGCCTCCACCGGCACGACCAGGACCCCCTGCTTTTCGGCGACAACCAGGTCGGCTGAGCCGGACATGCCTATCTTGAGCTCTATGTCAACGGGGTCCATCTGTATTGTTACCTCGAAGGCGGTGGCCCCGGCCTCGTTCGTGGTCGCCGTGTCGGCGACCTTGACCACCCTTCCGGGGAAACTCTTTTCAGGATATGCCTCCAGGCTTACGGTTGCCGGCTGGCCGGGTTGTATTTTCGCGATATCCGCTTCATCGACCTTCGACGACATGGACATGCTCTTGAGGTCCACTATCGTGAAAACGGGGCTTCCCGGCGTGATATATGAGCCAGGGACGAGCGCGCCACCTGACGGGATGCCGAGGTTGCCGGAGGAGCTGGTCATTCCTGTCAGTGCCGAGAGGCTGAGCCCGGACGGGATCATGCTTCCGAAGCTGCTCATCAGGGTCGACATCATGCTCTGAATGTCCATACCGCCGGTTACGACGCTCACAAGCGTGCCTGCCACGGGCGCGGTGATCGTCGCTGCGTCAAGGTTCTGCTGCGCGTTCTCGATCGCCTTGTCGGCCGCCGCCTCCTGTGCTCCGGTACTGTAGCCGCCCCCCACCGGCGTGGGGGCCGGTAGCGGCTGCGACCTGGCAGCCTGGTAGTCCCGGTACGAGTTCTCGACCGCCTGCAGAGCCGCCATACGCTGCTCCTCGGGCAGAAGGGCGATCAGGTTCTGCTCCAGCGTGTAAAGCGCGGCGACGCCGGCGTCCACACTCGTGAGGACCGATTCGAAGGTGCTACTGATGGAACCCGAGAGGTTTTCCGCGGTGGAGGAGAGAGAGTTGAACGCGCCGGCGAGACCCTGTATCGACTCCAGGGACGCTTCCGCTGAGAGCAGTGACTGCTCCAGGCTCGAGGTGTCGAGCTGGATGAGAGGCTGACCGGCGGCTACCTCCTGCCCGTCCTGGGCGTATACCTCCGAGACGGAGCCGTAGACTGCGGGCATCACCTGCGTCGGGTTGCTTGCCTGCAGGGATCCGGCGGTCATCACGGTTTTCTCGATGGATCGGGGTCCTACCCTCTTGACCGTGACTTTTACGGAGGAACCGCCGCACCCGGCGGAGATTCCGGCTATCAGCGCGACAACCAGTGCCAACTCCACGCTGACCGAAAGGATTTTACCGGACTTCACATATACCTCCGAGAACGACAGCCTTAATATAAGGGTGCCTCCGGAGTTAGTCAAACTCGCCCTATCTCAATAACGTCGAGGGGATGCTCCCGATACGCGAGATTTTCCGCAAGGCTTGTTCTCCGACCTGTGACGCGCAATGGGCCGGCTGAGCGAGGCCTGCCGCGGGAGTGGGCGCAGCGGGGCTGCTAGAAGATGCTCAGAATTGCGAACATGACGATGAGCCCGTTGTACAGCGCGTGGCCGACGATGGGGG
>JAENXM010000375.1 GCA_016649525.1 Actinomycetota bacterium | reverse complement strand
TCCAGGACTTCCAGACCGCATTGCAGGAGTTGTATTCGCCTGTTGAGACCAATCAGTAGTCAATCAGTCAGTTATGTCCCTCGTATGTGAAGACAGGCATGTTCGAAGGTGCCAGGACGCCGTTGTCAGTCCCGTGGCTCGAGCCTGAGATGATGGCTGACAAGATATACGGCGCATACCACAAGAACAAGAACATCATCTATTAGCCGTCCTTGATATAAATAGTACCTTTCTTCAGGGCGATCATGAGGAGGGAGCGGTTCGATTTCTTCATGTGGATCCTGAAAGGGAGCGGTCACATGGATCACTGGAGAGGCCGCCGGTAGAAAGCCGAGTTAATGGTAGTGATGTGTTGTGCAAGAGTTAAAAGGAAGATTACAGCCGGGCTTGAATATTTGAAGTGGTGAGACAAAGGGGGTCAGATATGAACGACGGCATCAGTTTCTGGGACGGGTTCCTTCTCATGCTTATCTGGATTCCGCTGATAATGTGCTGGGCTTTCGCGCTCATAGACCTCTTCCGCAGGGATGACCTGTCGGGCTGGGCTAAAGCGCTCTGGATTATCGCTATCATCATACTGCCGTTCCTGGGCGTACTTATCTACTTCATCGTTCGCCCGGTCACCGCGCAGGACGTCGAGACGCAGGAAGAATATGCAAAAGAGGTTGATTTCGAGAAGACCGCCACATCCGTGGACAGGCTTGCTAAGCTCACGGAACTCCACGAAAAGGGCGTGCTCACAGACGAACAGTTCGAGAAGAAAAAGGCGAAGCTCATCCGGGAATGAGGTTGGGCGACGACATCAGGTCCTGGAGCCAGGTAACGCGGGAAAAAGGAGAGTACGCATGGAGACTGCATTTGTGGTAAGGAACTGGGGCGCCACTGTATTGAGAGGACTTCTGGCGCTGATATTCGGGATAATCATCCTTGCATGGCCGGCGGCGACCACCCCGGTCCTGATAGTTATGTTCGGGGTGTTCGCCCTCGTCGACGGCATATTCTCATTCGTGGAAGCGATCCTGGCCGCGAGTAAAAAGGAGAAGTGGGGCCTGCTGCTGGCGAGCGGACTGCTGGGATTACTGATAGGCATCATCGTGCTCTCACGCCCCGGTGTTGCACTTCTGGCTCTGTACTACCTGCTCGCGATCTGGCTCATAGCTTCAGGAGTCGTCGAGATCGCCGGCGCCGTCGAGATCGATGCCCCGACGGCCGCGAAGGCCCTGCTAGTCCTTTTCGGCTTGTTCTCGATCGCCGTCGGTGTGCTGTTCATCGTTTATCCCATAAGCGGGATTGAGACTGTCATTCTGCTTATCGGTATCTACGGCGTTGTGGTGGGCATTATGCGTATAATCTTCGGCTTTATTATAAGGAGCTGGGGACGCAAGCCTCCAACG
>JAENXM010000179.1 GCA_016649525.1 Actinomycetota bacterium | reverse complement strand
GATAGCGATAACCCCGGCCCAGCCCATGACTATGTAACATGCCAGCGAGAAGTGTCGGTACCTCTCGAGATCGATTGCGGTAAGCGTTACGGCAATCGCCGCAGAGACCCACTCTATGGTGAATATCACCCACGCTATTGCAGCATTCTCGAGCCTCACCGAGCACAGCATGACGATCGTGTAAGTCCCTGCTATAAAGAGATAAATTGTGCAGTGATCGAGAACCTGAAAGAATCTCTTTGCCATCGAGTCCGTGAGTCCGTGGTATATGCTGGAGGTTGTGTACAGCAGAATCATCGTCATTGAGTACACAATTGACGTGATGAATTCTATCGGGGTATTCGCCAGGATCAGGCACCATACAAGAGCTACAAAGCCCAGCACTGCTCCCGCAATGTGCGAAACCATATTCCACAGCTCTTCGCCCTGCGAGTACCCGGGCATCGCTCTGTCGGCAAGCTTCGTTCTCTTCATCAAAAGCAATCTTCCTTATCTGCAAACGCTCTGCAAACATATTTCCGTAGCCAGGTGACCGGGGGAGCTACGATTCGAGCAGGATGTCCAGCAAGTCCCCCGCCTTCAGGATGCGGATGCCACGATACGATTCCAGATCAAGCAGGTGATGGTCTCCCGAAACGATGAAATCCGCCGTGCCGTCCACGGCACACTCAAGGACCCGGTTGTCCGGGTCGTCTGCTATCTCTTTGATGGCGACCTGGGGCTTGACCAGCGTAGAACAGTAGCCGATCGTCCGGACTGCATCAGCGATCTCGGCATCCTGCCAACCGAACTTCGCCTTGAGAACCGCTGAAAGCTCAAGCAGGATATCCGGAGAGACCAGTAATTCAACCTGGCCCTTTCGAGCGAGACTGATGATCTCTTCGGGGGGACCACCGAAGAGAAGCGCAGACAGAAAGACGTTGGTGTCAGCGACGACGCGCACTAGCCCTTGACGCCTCTTGCCTCGTGCACGAGCCGCTCTATGTCGGTTTCTGTCTTGATTCCCAGCTTCTTCGCGGATTCAGTGCCAGTCCGCCGCAGGTGGCGCCAGCGCCTGTTGTCGAGGAAATCCTCGTAGACCAGCAACATGTCCCGGAAGAGCTCGCTCTTGGTCTTCTGCTCCTGCTCGGCGATCCTCTCTACCTCCTCGTACAGCTGGGGAGGTAGGGAAACCGTCAGTGTCTTTGTTGCCCTGGCCATGCCCAAATCTCCTTCGCAGATTGTCTTACTAAGTCATACTCTAGCGCGATGAGGTTGGGGTGTCAAGAATATGTAATCCGGTCACTTCTACAGAAGCCTCACTCTGCAAACGCGCTACAAATAAAACTGGATGACAGTGGTTGACACCAGATGGACGGGACAATACGAACTCCCTAGAACTTGAAAACCGTTGAGCATTATAGCAAGGGTGCTCATTCGCAAGTGCAAGATAAGTTGGCTTGTCATTCACTGAAAAGGAGGCTCATCAGCCCCAGTCGCTCCTGTATCCTGTGCCCCCGGGAGGCCACGAGAACCCTATCGCCCCCTCTGTGCACGCGTACCAGCAGGCGGCACACTCCATGCACTCGTCGAGGCTCTTTATCCTGGCCTTCTTCTTCGAGATCTCGTAGCAGCCGGCAAGGCATACCTTTACGCAGTTCGCGCAGGCGTTGCACTTATCCGCGTCTATCTGTATGAACTCGCCCGCGCCTTCGACCCACTCGACGCCGGGGAACTGTTCAGACACTCTTTTCATCTCGATCTCACTTCCTTTTCGCGACGTTGAAAATCGCCGGATCGGCGTTCTCGACGAACTCGACCAGCTTCCTGCTGAGCGGGTCGGTCAGGGGCTCCAGAAACCTGATCAGGAAACAGTAAACGGGCTCGATCAGGGGGAGGAGCGTCTTCATCATCGGGTTCGCGGCCGGCGAAAGATGAGCGAGCAGCGACGCCAGCCTCTTTATCGGAGCGTCAAGGCGCTCCAGAACCCGGTCGGTGATCTCATATGTCTTTCTAAACGCACGCTGCCCTGCCGTTTGCGCCGCCGGGCTACCTTCGGCCCGCCCGCCCCTTCCGTCGAACCGCTCGTGGGCCCAGTTATAATAGTACCTGCAGTACATGAGCACCCAGCTCGCGATTATTGAAGGGTCTTCGGCGATAGAGTCGAGGATGATCCTTACGAGCGGTGTGGACATGTGATTGAAGCCGCCCAGGCCCCAGCCGTTGTGAACGCACCTCTTCAGTTCCCGCTCGTCGTGAGAAGCCTGCGCCCGGCGAAGATCGTACCTTTCCCTGCTCGTTATCGACCACTGGATTATCGGATGGGCTTTTATGCGGTCGTCGTACCTTTTCAAGAACGACGCCGAGGTGTCGCCGGCCTTAACAGCCTCCATCGCAACGTCGGCCGCGATATCAGCCGAGAACCATGCGGCGGGTACCCCGTCGCACAGCGCGGTGCTCTCCAGTCCCGCCGCGTCCCCTATGAGAATCATGCCGTCGGCGTGGTTGGGCATATTCCTCAGTCTCTCGTCGAGCCCGACGTAGATCTCGAAGGTGTCGAATATATGGGCCCTCAGGCTGACCCGCGGTGCTACCTCTTCCCGCCACCATGGCAGTTGCGATGTGATGTTGCGGTGGTAACCTTCGAAATCTTTCACGAGGTTGGGTGTTTGGCCATCGCTTATCCTCACGCATTCGTCCTGGATCCAGTGAATGCTGCCCCTGTAGGGCCAGACCATCAACCCGTTACCGTATCCCAGAGGCGGCGCAAGCCCCTGCTCGTCCCACCCCCAGCAGAAGCGGATCGAGTGACCGAATATCCTGTCTACGTCCTCCTTTTTCATCTCGTAGTCGTAGACGTCGGCGAGCGAGATCACATCGGGCGTGTACTTCTCCCTCACTCCCGCGCTTATCGCGAGGAGCCCCTGGGAACCTTCCGCGTCTATGACTATCTTTGAGCCGATTCTCTCGCTCCCGTCCGTCACGACACCTTTTACCCGGCCGTTCTCCTTGATGACACCCGTGACCGCGGTCGAGGTCCTGAATTCCGCTCCGGACTCGACGGCCTTGTCGGCCTCCCACTCGCAGAACGGCTGACAGTAAGCGTTGTAGCCGAAGGCCAGCACCGGGGAGAGGGGTTTCGGGATCTTGAGAGAATCGTCGATATCGATGTCGCCGGTCTCTATGTCCCTGATGATGTAGTTGATTATCCCGTCGACGGGTCTTTCGACGGGAGGATTCCCGTCCCTTATGAATTGGGGGCCGAAAAGGAAACCGTAGAAAGGTATGGTCAGACCTGAGATTACCTTCTCACCGGCTTTCTCGCCCCTCTCGAGCATGAGGGTTTTGAGGCCTGCCTCCGCGCACTTCCTGGCGGCGACAGGACCGCCGAAGCCTGCCCCCACGACAACTACGTCGTACTCATCCTGTTCGCCTTTCACGTCCATGCGCCCGGGCCTCCTTGTCGTGGTATCTACTGTAAGGCACGTTTCTTCCGCTACAAGTCTATGATATCGGGTAATATGCGGCTATCCGCACCTGGGTCAAGGAAGGACCGGGACATGAAATACAGGCAGTTCGGAAAACTGGGTTGGGAGGCCTCCGCTCTTGGTTTCGGGTGCATGCGCCTGCCCACTACCGACGGGTTCATGCTAAGCGCGAACGTCGATGAGGCGGAAGCGATTAGGATGATCCGCCGCGGCATCGACGAGGGTATCAACTATGTGGACAACGCTTACCCGTACCATGGGGGCAACAGCGAGGTCGTCGTCGGCAAAGCACTGAAAGACGGATACCGCGAGAAGGTCAAGCTCGCAACCAAGTCCCCGGTGTGGCAGGTGAAAAAAGCCGAGGACTTCGACACGTACCTCAACGAGCAGCTCGGCAGGTTGCAGACCGACCACCTCGATGTCTACCTGCTCCACGGCCTGGACGCCCGCACGTGGAAGTCGATGCTGGACCTCGACGTGATGGACCGTGCGGAGGAGGCTGTGCGCGACGGCCGGATAGGCCACATAGGGTTC
>JAENXM010000295.1 GCA_016649525.1 Actinomycetota bacterium | reverse complement strand
GCGAGGGGTCTCATATTCGCTCCCTGGATGTACGGTGAACGTGCCCCTGTGACCGACACCGCCCTTCGAGGCGCTTTCATAAACGTGAGCATCAACAGCACCAGGGAGGACATGCTCAGAAGCGTCTACGAGGGAGTGGCTCTCAACTTCCGCTGGATGTTCGAAGCCGCGGAGACGAAGAACCTACCCTGTGAGACGGTCAGAGCCATGGCCGGCGGTGCGCTCTCAGACCCGTGGATGCAGATATTCGCCGACGTTACCGGCCGCAGGTTCGAGGCCGTCGAAAACCCGCAGGAGGCCGGCGCCATCGGGGCCGCGCTCGCCGTGCCGGTCGCCCTCGGGATTTACGGCGACTACAAAGACATCAAGCAGGTCGTAAAAATCAGAAAGGCGTTCGAGCCCGACACGAATAACAAGAAGCTGTACGACGAGCTCTTCGCGCACTTCAAGAACATGTACGAGCGGCTCTCGCCGTTCTACAAGTCGCTCAACCGCGGCGACTGATACGCTATGGACCCGGAAATCGAACGCGTAACGCGCTCAAAAGAGCAGGCAAGGACCTCTTATAACAGGCTGAGCAGGTTCTATGACCTTTTGAGCGCGGTCAGCGAGAGGAAATACATTGAAGCGGGACTCGAGATGCTGCGTGCGAAAGAGGGCGAGCGGGTTCTTGAGGTCGGCTTCGGGACCGGCAGGGCTCTCCTGGCCCTCGCTGAGGCGGTCGGCTCATCCGGTGAAGTCTACGGGATCGACATATCGGAGGGCATGTCGGGCATTGCGCAGCGAAAGCTGAGGAAAAAAGGCCTGGCCGAGCGGGTTGAACTCTACATCGGCGATGCCGCCAGGCTACCGTATCAGGACGGGTTCTTTGACTGCGTCTTCACCAGCTTCACCATAGATCTTATCGACACGCCCGAGATCCCGGCAGTGCTTGCCGAGTGTACGCGCGTACTGAAAGATGGCGGCCGTATCTGCGTGGTCTCCATGTCAAACCGGGGCCCGGTGGGAATCTCCATGAAGGCGTACCTCTGGGCGCACAGGAAACTCCCGGCTCTAGTCGACTGCCGCCCGATACCGGTGCGCGGCTCACTCGAGGAAAGCGGCTTCGATATTATCGACAAGAAGCTGATGTCGATGTGGGGCCTCCCGGTAGAAATCATCAATGGAGTTAAGCCCGGCCTCTCAGGCCGGGATCTGTGAACGGGGTTTAGCCCGGCCTCTCAGGCCGGGACCGAGAAGGGTATTTAGCCCGGCCTCTCAGGCCGGGATCTGTGAACGGGGCTAAGAGCCCGGTCTAAAGTGCCGGCGGCCGGGATCTGGGAACGGGGCTAAGAGCTCCGCCTCAATGGAGTTAAGCCCGGCCTAAAGGGCCGGCGGCGGAGCCTGCTGCACCTGCGGGGCCTCGGTGGCCACCAGCAGGGTGCGGTACACGTACGCGACCGCGATCATTATCACGGGGATTGCGAATAGAATCCCCACGCAGCACGCGAGGAAGCCGAGTATATAGATACCGAGTAAAACCAGCCAGAAGCCGAGGAGGCTCCATTTGACGCCGTCCGTCAGCTCGCCGCTCTTCTTGATGGCTTCTACCGGCTTCATGCCCCGGTCGATGATGAGGTACCCGTAGAAGTAGTACTTCAGGCCCCAGTAGATACCGGGGATTATCAAAAGGATAAGCCCTCCGATCACGATCAAAGCGTAGAGTATGCTGCCCAGCAGGAAATCCCAGAAGCGCGGCCACTCGTTGTAGAGGTCCGGGAAGTCGGCGGTCTCCCCCTTGGTGAAGCGCAGGCTGATCTTTGTCTGCGCCATGTTCACGAACATGCTAACCACGAAGGATATCAGACCGAATATAAGTCCGTAGCCGGCCGCGACGCCCACCGACATGCGGTAGGAAAGAGAGCTGAGCCCAGAGGGGATTGCCCCCGCGACCCACATGATAAGGATGACAATGATGAAGAAGCTGACGTTGTTCTTCATCGTGTCCCAGCCGAACTGCACCGCGTCGCCGATCGAGAAACCTTTCTTGCCCATATGCGCTCCCCTTTCTCACGTCACCTGTAGCTAAAATACTATCATTTGTATAATAGTCAAGCATCTCGATACAATTGGCAGGAGATTATCGCGATTATTGATGGGGGTGGCGCAGATGCAGTGTCCGAACTGCGGTATAGTGGTTGTGCCGGGCGCGACGACGTGTCCCGAGTGTGGAAGCCCGATAAGCGGTCCCGGGGCGACAGCGGCCCGGCCACCGGAAACGCCGGGCACGCCGGGTCCGCCCGCCGCGCCGCCACCGGCATACG